>QMLQ01000045.1 GCA_003646815.1 Deltaproteobacteria bacterium
TAGACACGCTATCTTGAGGGGGTAGTGGGCCACGCCCGTGCGGGTTCAAGTCCCGCCTTCGGCACCACCTGAAAGTCATAACCTACTGTATTTGCAGTAGGTTTTTTTATGGAGAGGGCGATACCTCATTTCCTCCGGATAGGCCGACACGCTTCGCTTTTTTTCTGCGGACTAATAAAGGAGGACGAGAAAATGATGAATAAGCAATTGAATGGATCGTCAGGGGATTTGCAGGGAAAAGAGAGCAGCTTTACAAGCAGCGACGGTCTGAGAATATTCTACAGGGAATTCATCTCGGAGAATGAACGGGCACGCCTGGTGATTGTCCACGGCATAGGAGAACACTCGGGAAGGTATGGAAACGTGGTCGAGAAGCTGGTCCACGGGAACACTTCCATCTGGGCCATGGATCTCCGCGGTCACGGGAAAAGCGAGGGGAAGAGAGGACACATCCTGGCATTTGATGATTACCTCAATGATGTTTCCGCAATGGTGGATATGGCAAAACAGGGCATAGGGGCGAAGCGCAAATGTTTCCTCCTCGGTCACAGTATGGGAGGGCTCATTGCCCTCGATTTTGCATTGCGGTATCCCGCGCGAATAGACGGGGTGATCATATCTTCGCCCAGCCTGGGGATCGCAGTGAATGTCCCTGCTCTTAAAAAGGCAATGGGCAAACTCATGTCATCTGTTTTGCCGGGGCTTGCGCTTTCAAATGGCATTGATATCACCAAACTCAGCCATGACAAAGAGGTGGTCCGCGCCTACGGTGAAGATCCTCTGGTCCATGACAGGGTCAGTGCCAGATGGTTTACGGAGATCCTGGAGGGCATGGAGCGAGTAAGAAATTCTGCCCCTCTTTTTAAGGTTCCCCTATTGATGCAGCTTGCGGGAGATGATCGGCTTACGGATGTAAATGCATCGAAGGATTTTTTTGATAAATTGACCGTGGATGACAAGACTGTCCGGATTTACAAAACACTCTATCATGAGATCTATAACGAGTCAGAGGAATCAAGGCAGGAGCCCTTGGGACATTTGGATGAATGGATACAGGCGCATCTGTGAAATGGAAATCGTCCAGGGTCGAAGGCTGACCCCAAGAGGTGAAGTGGTGGGCCTGGAAGGTTTCGAACCCTCGACCAATTGATTAAGAGTCAACTGCTCTACCAGCTGAGCTACAGGCCCACTTGATATCATAGGAGGTATTTGGCGCGCCCGGCAGGACTCGAACCTGCGGCCTACGGGTTCGAAGCCCGGCGCTCTATCCAACTGAGCTACGGGCGCCAAGAAGATTTTAATAACTAGCAAGAAACAGGTTTGTTGTCAATAGCTTTTTTGGAGAAATGTCTTGACATGACCTGGATTTTTTTTTAAAAAGAGTATTTCCAATTTAACCAACAGGACAATGATCATGAAGACATTTGTGGCGAAGGAACAGGAAGTCCAGAAAAAATGGTATCTGGTTGACGCGGAGAACAAGATAGTGGGCAGGCTGGCAACCCAGATTGCCATGCGGCTGCGGGGAAAACATAAACCCATTTTTACCCCACACGCGGATACAGGGGATTTTATCGTTGTGGTCAATGCCGACAAGGTTTCTTTGACCGGCAGGAAGTGGGACAGAAAAACTTACTATCGATACAGTGGTTATATTGGCGGCCTGAAGCGGATAACGGCCGGCAAGCTCAGGGAGAAAAAGCCGGAAGACATCCTGCGTTTCGCGGTCAAGGGAATGCTGCCGAAAAACAGCCTTGGTCGACGGCAATTGAAGAAGCTCAAAATTTATGCCGGTCCTGAGCATCCCCATGAGGCACAGCAACCGGAAAAACTGGAGATCTAGATGGCTCAAGAAATCTATTATTCTACTGGAAAACGAAAGACGTCGGTTGCCAGGGTGTGGCTGCGACCCGGCAACGGGACAATGATCATAAACAAGAAGCCGGCACGGGAATACCTGAGCCGCGAGGCTGATCGAATGCTCGTGGAAGAGCCGCTGAAGAGGACCGACATGCTCGATAAGTTTTCGATCCTGGTGAACGTAAAAGGGGGCGGTATTTCAGGGCAGGCGGGTGCTATCAGGCACGGAATCAGCAAGGCACTGGTGACCTTCAACCAGGACCTGCGGGAGCCCTTGAAAAAAGCAGGCTTTCTGACACGGGATTCCCGAATGAAAGAAAGAAAGAAATACGGGCAGCCTGGTGCCCGAGCGCGTTTCCAGTATTCAAAACGGTAAGAATTACCTCAGGTGGAATGCCTGAGCTGGTATTGTGCAGGGGCATTGAATCCCGCTGTCAACAGAGAAAAACAATCAGTTTCCAATCTTCAGGCCAATGACCTATAATACATATGGGAGCTCAAGCGGGCTCCCATTTTTGTTTGTATCTCAAGTCCCTGTCATCGGCTTCCGCATACCATCAATCCTGGTGGCGGTGTTGCTTGTGGGGGAGAGGTGGAAGAGAAGAAGATAAAACTGGTTATCGCGTATGATGGAAGCGCGTATCACGGGTGGCAGAGGCAACAGAATGCATTGACCTTGCAGCAGGTTTTCGAAGAAAAACTGGAAAAGATGCTCGGAGAGCCGATCCGCATCTTTGCTTCAGGAAGGACCGATGCGGGGGTTCATGCCCTTGGGCAGGTTGTCCATTTTTCGGCCCATTCCAAACTGGATCCCGACACCATAAAGAAAGGGCTGAACTCACTGCTCCCGGAAGATATCTTTGTGAAAGAAGTCGGGTATGCTGCACCGGAATTTCATGCCAGGTACAGCGCCAGGCGGAAGACCTACGAATACCGCATCCTGAACACCGTATCACCCGACATCTTTCAGCGCAGATATGTGTGGCATATCCGGAAAAAGCTGGATAATGAAGGGATGCGCCGGAGTCTCGCCCTGATCCTGGGAAAACATGACTTTTCGGCTTTCCGGTCATCCGGAAGCGGGAACAGGAATCCCGTCAGGACCATGTATCGTGCTGATCTCGTAGAAGGCAGTGCAGGTCGCCTGAGGATTTTAATGGAAGCGGACGGGTTTCTCAGGCACATGGTTAGAAACCTGGTGGGCACCCTGGTGGAGGTGGGACAGGGAAAAATGACCACCGAAGAATTCGGCGCGGTCCTGCATTCCGGGGACCGAAGCATGGCAGGTCCCAAGGCGCCTGCCCACGGATTATTTCTTGCGAAAGTCAACTATTGATGGTCTTTGTTTTTTGGCTTCGGTGTTTCTTGAAGCGAGCCCTGGATAGTCTCGTAGATGTTGTGCCATGTTTCAGCAAATGAACTGACCGACAACCTGCCAACCTCTATAAATTTCACTACGATTTCTTTTGTCGCTTTCAGAACAAGTTCTCGTTCGTCCTTCATTGGCAACTCCTCATTCAACGTACAGATGAAGCCCATACCGTGGACCGTGGAATGTCGACATTGCGGGCTCATGAATCCCCGCCGGGTGGAAGAAGGTCAAAAAAAAGGCCGACGGGGACTCACGCGAAGAAGAACCCCTTTTAGAGCCCTCCCTCATTTAAACCTACCAGGGAGCATGGGAAAAAGCAACGGCTCTTTCTACTCCCAGACACCGGGAATGTCTTCTCCGCACCCGGGGCATTGATGATGGTGAATCCTGTTTTCACGAACAGAAAACCCGAATCGATCGATCAGCAGTTCTCCGCAGTGGTGGCAGAATGTTTTTTCCCCTTCATCGCCCGGAAGGTTTCCTGAATAGACGTATTTCAGTCCAGCCTCGTACCCGAGGTCCCGGGCACGATGGATGGTTCCGCTCGGCGTTGGAGGAATATGGAGCAGTTTGTAGGTGGGATGAAACCGGCTGATGTGCCAGGGGATATTTGGATCCAGGTCAGCGAGAAATTGTGACAGCATTTTAAGTTCATCAACAGAATCATTGAGGCCGGGAATGAGGAGTGTGGTCACTTCCAGCCAGATCCCCAGTTCTTTCATGGTGGCGATGGTCTCGAGAATAGGTTCCAGTTTAGCGCCGCACTGCTCCTTGTAAAATTTGTCGCTGAATGCCTTGAGATCGATGTTGGCGCCATGGAGGTTGGGTTGAATTTCTTCCAGGCATTCCCTTGTCATATAGCCGTTGGATACAAAAATATTCCGGATTCCTTTTTCCACGGCAAGCCTTGCAGTGTCCAGGGCCAGCTCAAAGTAAATGGTCGGTTCGGTATAGGTGTAGGCGATTGTTGCTGAACCCCCGCGTGCCGCCTCGGAAACAATCATTTCAGCAGTCATTTTTTCGCCGAGTACACGATGGTGGTCACTCGGCATTTGGGAGATATCCGCATTCTGGCAGAAGAGACACCTGAAATTACATCCTACGGTGGCAATGGAATAGGAGCGGGTCCCGGGAAGAAAGTGGAACAGGGGTTTTTTTTCAATGGGATCAGTGTGGGTAGCGATAACCCGATCGTAAACGAGGCTTACAAGCGTGCCGGCACGATTTTCCCTGACGCCACAGATACCCTTATCGCCGTCTTTGATCAAACAGCCGTGATTGCAGAGAAAACATCGGACCCGGTTGTGGTCCTTTTTTTCATAGAGGTATGCCTCTTTCATTACCGTTCACTCCTTCCAGCGGACCCAGGTTCTGCATAGCCTTGGCCCCTATTACGCTGTGGCCTGCTTCCTTTAACCGCGCCTTGAGAACCATGTTCTGGGTCCTTGTGGTATAGACCAGCCTGGCTGAGACGCAGAGAAAAGATGCAAAAGGGAGATATTTTCCCGCGAACAGGCCTGCCTGTCCGGGAGATCGGCCTTGGCCCTGCCCCATGAACGGAGGAATACAGCCCCAGGAAAGCGGCGCGGGACCATATGCCGTTTTCAGATATGATTTGATCTCCCAGAGATTGAAAAAGCGGGTGTGGCGGAACAGGGGATCACCGAAATATCCCTGAATCCTCCGGCGAACGCCATCGCAGGAAAAGGTATTCATAACCCCCACCAGGACCTTCTGTCGCGCGACCCTTCCGGCTTCCCTGATGGCAGGGAGTGGGTCGCCCAGGAATTCCAGCGTGTGGATCATAACGATATAATCAAATTCATTGTCCTCAAAGGGGAGGTCTTCCGCCATCCCTACCTTGAGGGTGCACCGATGGCCGAGCCTTTCCTTTGCCTTTCGTATCATATAGGGAGACGCATCCAGCCCGCTGATATCCAGTCCGAGCCTGTTGAGAAGGAGCAGATGATTTCCCGAACCGCAGCCCACATCCAGCGCGCGGTCTCCAGCCTTTGGGTCAAGAAAACGGGCCAGCATTGTTGACAGGGATCGGTCGAATTCCTGCCCCTGCCTGGAACGATACCACGTATCATATGCGTCGGCGCTTTTTTTGTCGAAAATGAGTCCCATACACATCATCTCACTGGGTACCCGCGTCCAATACCGGCCGGCGGAATGTACCCATGGAGGAAGGGGAGGAGGATAAGGGCACAAGGTTCGGTTTATCGTCAATTGCCTTGCACTGTGAACGCAGCAGAGGAGTTGGGCTGAGGATCAGATGTTTGCGCGTCCGTTGAAATGCTGCTGCTAAATTCCGACAATATTATATTTTGAAATCAATCTGGACAAATAGGTGCGCTGAATGCCCATCACTTTTGCCGCTTTGCTTCTGTTTCCCCCCGTGTTTTGGAGGTTCAGGGTCACGAACTCCTTCTTAAAATGGTCCAGGGCCTCTTTCAGGGTAAGACCGAATTCCAGGCCCGAAGGAGCGGTTTTGATTCCTGTAATGGGGAGGTCTTCGGGAAGAACCTCCTGGCCATTTCCCATCACGACTGCCCGCTCCAGTGCATTGCGCAGTTCTCTGACATTTCCAGGCCAATCGTACTCGAGTATTTTCTTCATGGCCTGATCTGAAATTTTCATGCCCGGAGATCCCTTTTCGAGGCTGAATTCCTCCAGGAAATAGTTTGCCAGGAGGGGAATGTCCGCCTTTCTTTCCCGGAGCGGGGGTATGGTAATCCTCACCACGTTCAGGCGGTAGTAGAGGTCCTCTCGAAAACGCCCCTCTGCAACCTCTTCGGCAATGTTTCTGTTGGTGGCGGAAATGACTCGCACGTCCACCGATATGGGTTTGCTTCCGCCCACGCGATAAAATATTCCTTCCTGGAGAACCCGAAGAAGCTTTGCCTGCATCCCGGGAGTCATTTCTCCAATTTCATCCAGGAATATGGTCCCCTCGTCGGCCAGTTCAAATTTGCCCGCGTTTCGAGCCAGTGCGCCGGTGAAGGCCCCTTTTTCATATCCGAAAAGCTCCGCTTCCAGTAGTGTCTCCGGAAGGGCCGCGCAATTGAGGATGATCATTGGCCTGTCTTTCCTGGGGCCGGCCCGGTGGATGAGCCGGGCCAGAAGTTCTTTCCCTGTTCCACTCTCTCCCACGAGGAGCGTGGTTGTTTTGGAATTGGCCACCTTGAATGCGTCGGACAGGACTTTCTGAAAAACCGGGCTATCACCGATGATCTGGTACTTGGTTTCCAGTTCTTCTTTCAGGTCTTGGTTTTCTTTCTTGAACTGGTCAAACTTTCGGGCATTGCTGATGGCAAGGGAGGCGAGCTGGGCAAAGACAGTGAGCGTATTCATGTCTTTTTCCAGGATAGGGCTTCCATCCTCTTTATCAATGATTTCAACAACTCCGATAACTTCGCCATCCATTTCCATGGGGACGCAGGCAATGGACCTGGTTTCAAAACCAGTGGACTCGCTTATTACCTTGTACCATCTGGGGTCTTTAGTGACGTCGGGGATCAGGAGGGGTTCACCCTTTTCCGCAACATATCCGGCAATCCCCTGGCCCATGTCGATCTCATACTTTCTGACTTCTTCCTTTTTTTCACCGGTCGCCACCTTGAAATAGAGCTTTCGGGTCTTGGGATCCAGAAGGAGGAGGGAACTCGCCTTGGCCTTCATCATGCGGGTGGCACTGTCAATGATAAGTTCCAGGAGGTGGTCAAGGTCGAGAACTGATGAGACCCAGTTGGAGATCTCCTTCAGCCGATCGATGGGGGTATAGGACTCAGAACTCGTTTTTCGCATAGGCAATCCTGTCAGTCTCCATCTTTACCTGTATCTTTTTTGTCACATTAGCAAAGATCAATGGGAATGTATAGAAAAATTCTACGCCAGCAATCACGTTTAAGACGTTTTCGACTCCCTTTTCGAGACGAATGCCTCCACGGCTTCCCGGTGTTCCGGGGTCTGGGTTAGAAGCGCAAGCTGGGAAGACATATAGTCAAGGTGCCCCCTGAGATCAGAATGAAGGCCGTGGTAGACAGCACGCTTCACGGCTCGCAAGGATTCAAGGGGCCATCTAGCCATTGTATTTGCATATGTAACAGCATTTTCGAGAAGACGTTCAGGCGGCACAACGGCCTGTACCAGGCCGAGATCCAGTGCCTCCTTCATGTTCAAAACGCGTCCCGTGAGAAGGATATCAAGGGCCAGGGGGACCCCAATACACCGTGTGAGAAAATAGGCGCTCCCATTTCCCGGGGCAAGCCCGATTTTGACGTAGGTCGCGCAAAACGTGGCCCTTTCGCTTGCGATGCGGAGGTCGCATGTCATGGCCAGATCAAAGCCCCCTCCATGGGCGGGACCGTCTATGGCGGCAAGAATCGGTTTGTCAATATCCTGCATACGCAGGGTGAGCTTCTGGATATGATCCCACAAAAACCGCTTCATATCCCATGAAGCAAGCCTGCCATCTGCCATGTCCTTGATATTTCCCCCGGAGCAGAAAGCCTCACCCCGCCCGCTGAGGATGATTACCTTTATCTGCGGGTCAGACTGGGCATCATCAAAGGCCTTGGAGAGGCTCTTGGCCATTTCGTAAGTGAAAGCATTTCGCGAATCCGGCCTGTCGAGCAATATGGATGCAATGGCATTGGATTTAGAGTAGATGATATCTGGCAGTTCCATAATAATTCCTTCTCCCGGTATCAATCGGGGGCGGGGATGATTTCTATGAGAGACTCCCCTGCGACCGATGTAAGTTGTGTGGCGTCATCAGTAACCTTGCCGACCACATTGACGGCACTGGCAGGGATTATCCTGCCTTCCCTGCTCATGGGCGTTGGACCGAAGAAGATACAGAAGGCGTTGCCCGCAGGCCAATAGCCGAGGTCGCCGATCGCCACTTCCTCCTGAGCGCTGTCATCCAGCTCCGCTTCGACGGGGATGGCGAAATAGATCTCATCACCCCACGTGTTGAAGCGGGATGTCAACGGGAGAATTTCTCCAATCTTTTTCGCAGTGGGGGTATCGTGAAGAATAGCCTTGAGCTTTACAGGGCCGACTTTTATGGTAATATTCATGTTTTCTCCCGCACGATTTTCCTGGAATATCAGCGCATTCAAGTGTACATCAATGGGACCTGGAGAGGTGCTCAAACTATTTTCTTTCAGCTTTCCGTCTCACCCGGTACGAGCACTTGCACAATACCTTTCAATGAAACAAATTGTGTGTGTTCTGTCAAGACGCTCGTAACCATCTCAACGCTTCTGGAATGGTGGCATGCTTATCGCATTAGTGAGGTTTCCAAACGGGCATATTTTTGGTCGGCAGGGAAAAGTGTCTTTGTTTTTGACACAAGGCGCCACCATTTTGTCGCAGCCCGGCGGAAGGTAGGAGTCTTGAGCATGGCCAAACGAGAACAGGAAGAAGAAGCAGCGAACACCAACGCCTGGATTACCACGTACACGGACCTGATGACGCTCCTCCTGACTTTTTTTGTTCTTCTCATCAGTATTTCCACCATTGATGCCAACAGAAAAAGAGAGGCCCTGAATTCTCTCATCGGTGCCTTCGGATTCAAGCCCGGGGCCCAGTCCGTCCTGGGAAAAGAAAAAGGTATGAATGTGACCATGGGAAGCGCACCCATGGTAAAAGAAAAAGTTGACTTTGAGCAATTGCAGAATGTGGCCTTTCAAAACGGGCTTGACGCTGATGTGGAGGTGAGGCTGGAGAAAGAAAAAATTATCATAAGCCTGTCAAAAAGGGTGCTTTTTGAGCGAGGTTCCAAGAAGATACGGCCTGAGAGTAGGAAGTTCCTGGCAGAAGTTGGAAAGGTGTTCAAGGGAGTTCCGGGCATGATCGAATTAAGGGGATTTGCGGATGAAGCGGAAGTTATTTTTGAGAAAGATCCAATGCAGCGGGCCATGTATCTGTCGGCAGAACGTGCGATGACTGTGTACGAATTTTTCAGGGTGGAAAGCCGTATCCCCGTTAAAAAGATGGTAGCACATGGGTTCGGGTACCGAAAAAAGATTAAGGGGCTTCCAGAGGGGGAAAAATTCCAGGACAATCAGGTGGAGATTATTTGCAACTACCGCGCGAAAATCCCCTACTCTCTCCGCAAAAAACCACGTAACAGGAATATCCTCCTGGATTTCAAGGGATTTCTTTTCAAGTTGAAAGGCGAGTAATATGGGGAACAACAGGAAGAAAAGAGGCGGTGAAGGCGATAGTATGGATACGAGCGCATGGATGGTCACTTTTTCAGACCTTTCAACCCTTCTTCTTACTTTTTTTGTCCTGCTCCTTTCCATGTCGTCCATGAATAAACTGAAGATGAAGAGCATGTTTCACAATTTTACCAGCAGCTGCGGAATTCTTGCCTTCAAGGAATATGGGGAGATCGCGCGCCCGAAAGAAAGCCTGATAACGGGCATAGCGGAAACCTTGAAAGATACGCTCGTTGTCAGGAAGAATGAAGACCGCTATGAAAAAGTTGACATTACATCAGATGTCCCTGAAAAATTGTTCAGCGGAGCGAACGGTTCCGTGGTGTTTCAGAATGTAAAGGGTGGATTCAAACTGGTCTTCGGGCAGGAGCTTTTATTCAAATCAGGGAGTGCTGAAATAAAAGAGCAGGCAAGGCCGGTTCTCGCAAGAATAGCCCGATTCATGAGGATCACCAGCTATCACATCTACATAGACGGCCACACGGACAATGTTCCCATCCATACGAAAACCTACCCATCCAATAAAGAACTATCCCTGGCCAGGGCGTATGCAGTGACGCGGTATTTTGTGGTGGATGAGGAACTGCCCGCTGAGACAATCGGCCTGTCAGGCTACGGTTCCTTACGCCCCATCGACACCAACGCGACTGAGACAGGACGGGCAAAGAACCGCCGCGTCGAGATGGTCTTCAAGGATCAGAAGTATTTCTAACCCGCATCCCTCGTATTCACAGAAAATGGATGTGCGTCCTGGAATCATATGGCGCCATGATCTGTTCCAGGATCAGTGTTTCCGGGTGACTATGCATTCCCTCCAATACCAGCCTGAAACGATTCAACCCCCGACGGTCCCTCTCCTTACAGCCCTTGGTGATTATGGGCGAAAGAGTTGACGCAGAAAGTGGAATGTCTGTTCCATCTACGATCCATAGGAGAAGGCGATCTCCAACGATCACCTGGACAAGCGGGCCAGGATTTTCTTCACGGTATGCTACCTGGTAATGTTCAAAGACGCTGAGCGGGCAGGCGCATCCGAGATCGCCCCGCACCAGCCGGATGACTTCGGAAACATCCGAGAGCCTTGCTAACCATTTCGTCCGTTTCTCGTTGCTCATCTCTGTCTAAAAACCAGTCTTATGGGGGTATGCATAAGAGCGAAATGATCCCTGATCTGGTTAGTCAGGAACCGTTCGTAGGAAAAGTGGACCATATCAGGTCTATTCACGAAAACCACAAAAGTAGGTGGCTTCGTATTGCTCTGGGTGGCGTAAAAGAATTTCAGGAAACCCTTTCCGATCCTTGGCGGTGGATGTTTTTGGATCATTTCTGCCAGGGCTTTATTGACTTCTGCTGTATGGATCCGGCGGGAATAGTCCGCATAGACGACGTCGATTTTTTTCAGAAGGCGCATAACCCGTTCACCGGTGAGGGCGGAGATACGGACCATGGGAGCAAAAGAAACGAACTTCAATCGGCGATCCATTTCCCTTTCCAGGTATGTGCGTTTGTGCTGATCCTTTTTCACGAGATCCCATTTGTTCAAAGCCAGCACGATGCCTTTTCCCTTGTCCAAGGCATATCCGCAGATACGGGCATCCTGCTCTGATATCTCACGTCCCGCATCCAAAAGTATTGCCGCAATATGGCATCGGTCCAGGCTCCGAAGCGCTTTAATGACGGAAAACTTTTCGATCCTTTTCTTGACCTTGGATTTTTTCCTGATTCCGGCGGTATCAATGAGAAGATACTTTTTCCCCTGCCAGGTGAACGGGGTGTCAACCGAATCCCTGGTGGTGCCGGGCAGGTTGCTTACTACGAGGCGCTCGTGCCCGAGGATGCGGTTGATGAGGGAGGATTTCCCGGCGTTCGGTCTTCCCAGGACTGATATCCTGATCTGGTCCTCGTCATCCCGTTCGGGGGGTGTCCGGGGAATATCAGCCGTTACCGTTGCGAGAAGGGCCTTTATCCCATACCCGTGGGCTGCAGACACCGTGAGAACAGGTTCGATACCCAGCCGATAAAACTCCGTGGAAAGATGATCGTGTTCGGGTCCATCTATCTTGTTGACCGCGAGATATACTTTTTTTTCAGTCCGCCTGAGGATGTCCGCCATCTCTTCATCGCCGGGCAATATTCCCTGCCGGCCATCCACCAGAAAAATAATCGCGTCTGATTCTTCCACTGCATGGAGCACCTGATCCCGGACCATTCCCAGCAGCGGGTCCTGGCCCAGATCTTCGAATCCCCCGGTATCAACAAGGGTGAAGGGGATATTGTCATGGACAATAGTGGCGTAGAGACGGTCGCGGGTGACGCCCGGCATGTTATCTACCAATGCATCCCGGGACCTGGAGAGCCGGTTGAAGAGAGTGGATTTCCCCACGTTGGGGCGTCCCACAATGGCAATGATCGGGCCCATGGTAAAAGAAACGCCTCGACTGATTTTAAGGTTATGCGTCTGCGGGGAGGTTATTGCTTACAATGAGAGCCAGGTCATGCATCCTCATGGGCTTCTCGAGGAGAGCGAGCGCAAATCCCTCTTTGATGGCCTTTTTTGCATGCACATCCGAAGGGTTTCCAGTTAGTACGAGAATCCGGGCATCCTGGTCATAGGATTTTATTTTCCGGCTGGAATCATACCCGTTCATAACCGGCATATTCATATCCATGATGACCAGGTCAGGAGAAAATTCCTTGTATTTTTTCACCCCTTCCAGGCCATTGGCGGCGCGGTCAACCCTATAGGGCCCTTCCAATTCAAGCGCTTCAGAGAGCAGGGCGGATAATGCAGGTTCATCATCAACAATAAGTATCTTGCGAGGTTCCACGGTGCCTGTTCCCTCCTCTGTTTTCAAGGACAAACATGACGCGTTTAAAGATACAATTGCAACACATTTTCCATATACTTGTTTCAGAGGGGAAAGTCAAGCACTAATAACAATATATTGTGCTGCCCATATCCTTCGGTATTCTATATTGTATTGTCTTTCTGCTGCAGTGCGTTATATTAGCCCGGGTTTCTCACCGATCTTCGTTACAAGACGGTGGAGAGGCTCATGAATATAAGGCGCGCGCAGGAAAATGGGCGCAGGCGTATTTTCACAATACGTCGAGGTCATTTTTCAAGCGCAACGCAATAGTCATGGCCCTCTCCACCGTCAAAGTAGATTATTGGTGAGAGATCCGGGTTAGCCCTTGACTAAGCACGCAAATGCGGATAATTTCAGTATCAGGACGCATCCGGGGTGCCGGGTGGATTTTGTTATGAAAGGCCGTTCAGCGGGGGGAAAGATGGAGATGCCAACAAAATATATCATTGTTACGGGCGGTGTGCTTTCCGGGCTTGGAAAGGGGATAGCCGCCGCTTCCATCGGTCACCTGCTTTCCTCCAGGATGAAGATCGTCCCTTTAAAATGTGACGGTTATCTGAATGTGGACCCCGGCACCATGAACCCCTTCGAGCATGGAGAAGTTTTTGTCCTTGACGACGGAGGGGAAGTGGATATGGATTTCGGGCACTATGAACGCTTCCTCGGTGTCACATGCAAATCAACATGGAACCTGACCATGGGCAAGGTGTTCGACATGGTCAGAAAAAAAGAGCGCCGGGGTGACTACCTGGGAAAAACAGTGCAGTACATTCCCCATGTTACCGATACCATCAAGAATCATATTTTTGGGGTGGGCCGCGAGGAAAACGCTGATCTCCTGATCGTTGAAATCGGGGGGACTGTCGGAGACATCGAGAATGAACTTTTCCTCGAATCCATGCGCCAGATGAAGGAAGATGTGGGCAGAGAGAATATTCTTTATGTCCACCTCACCTACGTCCCCATTCCCTACGGTGTTAACGAACAGAAGTCAAAGCCAACACAGCAGAGCGTTAACCTGTTGAAGCAGCGTGGAATTTTTCCGGATATCATTATCGGGAGATGCTCTGAATTTCTCACCAAAGAGATACGGGGAAAGATTTCCTCTTTTTGCGATGTGGAACCTGAAGCGGTTATTACCGGTCTGGATGTGGATGACATTTATGAGATTCCTGTTATATTTGAGCAAGAAAGACTCCCTGAAATTGTCCATAAGAAGCTCAACATCTACAGCCCGCCGGACCTCAGGAAATGGAAAGAGCTGATCGGAAATCTGAGAAATCCTAACCGTTCAATCCAGGTGGCCATGTGCGGAAAGTACACCAAGCTGGAAGATTCCTATGCCTCTATTATTGAATCGTTCAACCACTGTTCGGCGCACCTGGGATGCAGGATCAATGTGAAGTGGGTCGAGACCACCGATCTCCACGATACAGCGTTTATGGATGAGGTGGACGGTGTAATTGTACCGGGAGGTTTCGGATCCCGCGGCACGGAAGGGAAGATCGAGATCATCCGGGTGGCCCGGGAAAAGAACATCCCTTTTCTCGGCCTTTGCCTGGGGCTGCAGCTTGCTGTTATTGAGTTTGCGCGACACGTGTGCGGCCTTGAAGGGGCTAATTCCACTGAGATCAAGCCGGAAACTCCCCATCCTGTCATCGATGTGCTGCCAGAACAGAAAGAGGTCACCGAAAAAGGCGGAACCATGCGGTTGGGGGCCTATCCGGCCGTCTTGAAAGAGGGAACAGTGGTGCGGAAACTATACGGGACGGAGACGGTCTCGGAACGGCACCGGCATCGGTACGAGGTCAATCCCGACTATCACGAGACCATCGCGGAGAAAGGGATGGTTTTCAGCGGGACATCAGCGGACGGACGGTTGGTGGAGTTTATTGAATTGCCCGACTTGAAATTTTTCGTGGCCACCCAGGCCCACCCTGAACTGAAATCGAGGATGGAAAAACCTGCGCCGCTGTTTTACGGGTTTGTGAAGGCATGCCTGGATTGACCCGGCGTTTGAAAATAATATGAAGGCGGAGGGCCCCATGGGATAGGTATTGCAAGTATTCCATGGGGTTTTTGTATAGAGACGTGAAAGGCTGACCGGAAGAAATGTCCAGGATTGTTGATTTGGAAAAAGGCCGCCTGATCATCGCGGCAAAAAGGGGCTTCAGGAACTGGGTGGGCCATTTCGGAGAAAACTTCGGGGTACACACGAAGCTGTCGGATCTTTCTCTGAATACCCTTTCCTACCTTGCGCAGGCAAAAGACAAGGGAAGCTTCTACCTGTATGATCTCATCATGAATCTAGAATCTCTGGGATCGGGCTTTGATTTCAATGAGATAAGTGCCAGGGACAAGATGGCCGTGATTGATCGGTACCTTTTTCTGCTGGATCGGATACGGTTTGAATGTATGAAGCGCCTGGGCTGGGTTACTCGCTATCCCGGGGAAAACCTGAGTATTGTTGAGCTTGTCACCCGGTTTGAGGAAGTGGCGCCGGGCCTTCAGGCGAAAGTCCCCACCCTCAACCCCACTCACCCGGGCTACGAGCATTTTTCATCATTACACGCATTTGACCAGGAGGCCTATATCCGGAGGCTCATCCCTGCGGTTCTGAATAAGCTGAAGACCTAATCGGTTATCTTGAAAACCTTGTCGTTTTCCCGGACCCGCTCTTTCACCTTGATGCCTACGAGGTCCCCGACCTTTGCCTCTTCCACAGTCTGATTGTCAATTTCCATGCTTTTTATTTCGTCAGTGAAATCAGTTGTATGCCCCTTGTAATGCAGCACATCCCCGACTTTTATGACACCATTTGTGATCTCAAGGGCGGCCACACTGGGCTTCGAGAAAAATTTTACGATCACGGCAACTTGCTCTTCAGGCATGGTGACACCTCCTTATTAAAGATGAGAGAAACCAAAATGAGCTTAATATATATCACCTCCTTGAAAATGTGTCAAGGAGTCTGTGGCGCCAAAAATCTATTGAAGGCTGTGGGGTGTTCGGCTATGATGAAAAAATGGAAACATACAAACAAAAGCTTGCGCAGGTGCTGGCAGAAACTGGTGCTCTTTTTTTTGAAAAGGATCTCGTCTTGAAAGATGGGCGGCCGACACCCTATTTCGTGAACATGGCCATGTTCAAAACCGGCCGCTTGAGCCTGGAGCTGGGCTCCTTTTTTGCAGGAATGATGATGGCAAGGGGCTTGGCTGACAATACGGATATCATCCTTGGCCCTTCGTACAAGGGGAGCACTATCGCCCTGGCTGCAGCCATTAGCCTGTGGCAGGAATATGGTCGTGACATGCTGTTTGAGTACGACCGCAAGGAAGCCAAGACCCACGGCGAAGGGAGTGTAGCGGGGAGCATCTTCGTAAACAGGACCTTTTTTGACGGATGTCGGATCTTCATCGTTGATGATGTGGCCACGTCAATGGGCACGAAATACGAACTCCTGCAGAAGGTGGAACAGCATGCCCTTGAGCTGGGTATCCATTACCGGGTGACGGGAATCGGAATCGGGGTTGACCGGGAGCAGGTTACGGCAGTTTACGATAAAAACGGGAAGGTGATTCCGGGTGAGAGAGGGAACGATGCCATACAGGACTTTGTGGAAAAAAGCGGCGTTCCCGTTTACGCGGTTGCAACCATCCGGGAAATAGTGGAGTTTCTCTATCGGGAAAAAGTCCCTGTCCTGGTTAATGGGCAAAAGAGGGCCATAGACGAACAGACAAAGAGTGTTTTTGATTCATACCTTGAAGTATACGGTTCTTCCAGGTAAGAGAAAGCTCTTATTGTGAAGGTGCAAGCATGCAAGACCTGAATTATGCAACGGAGATAATAAGGGACATTCTTCTTTCTCGCGAACCGAAAAGGATCCGGGTGAGCGGCAATTCCCTCCGTCATGCCGGTGTCCTGGTCCCCCTTTTCAAGAGAAAAGGGGATTTACTCGTCCTTTTCACCAAGCGGACAAACACGGTGGAA
>QMLQ01000046.1 GCA_003646815.1 Deltaproteobacteria bacterium
CTCACCCTGTTTTTCTCATCTGCAGAAAGTTCCGCAAATGTCTTGCCAAGCGGCGGAAAATAGAAAACCGGATCGTATCCAAATCCATTGCCTCCCTTCATCTCCAGGGCAATAGCCCCCTCGCAGATACCTTCATAAATAAGTGCCGGTCCCCTCGGGACTGCGATGGCCAGCACACATACAAATCTCGCTTTTCGATCCTCAATTCCTTCTAGTGCATTGAGGAGTTTCAGGTTTTTTTCCCGGTCATCAGCCGCTTCTCCCGCATAGCGTGCTGACTTGATTCCCGGGGCCCCGCCAAGAGCTGCCACCTCGAGACCTGAATCATCCGCGATGGCCGGAAGCCCCAGTATTCTGGCTGTATGACGCGCCTTTATGACCGCGTTATCTTCGAAAGTCTCACCATCTTCCACCACATCAGGGATGGGGCCGAAATCCCCCAGGCTTTTAATCTCAATGGGAAAATCAGCAAGGATACGCCTGAACTCCCGGATTTTCCCCTCATTCCTGGTGGCCAGCACAATGGGCCTGTCAAGCACCGTTCTCCTGTTTTTCTCCACTCAACAATCCTTTCTTCCTCTGTTTGCGCATTCATCCAGGAGCAAGCCCCTGATCTTCTGTGAAGACGATTAAATGATCAACCCGACACAGATGAGGTTCCGGTCCAGGATATCCAACAGCTGTGCTTCAGCGCAAGAAATTTGTGGACATGACATATATCGTATGACAAAAATACATTTCAAAAACGAGAGGGACGCTCCTATGTTTTCACTGGACCTTTTTCGCAAAAAATATAAAACCGATTCCACGAAGGTAAAAATCCTGGATCAACGGTTTTCGTTCTTCATCCCCCGGGAGCTGGAACCCTATCTGGATCAGAATGACGTATTCCACAATTTTCCCTTGTGGGCAAAAATATGGGAACCATCAGTGGTACTTGCGGATCACCTTGCCTCATTGACACCCAATGGCGGCAAGAATCTCCTTGAGATCGGCTGCGGGCTCGGTCTGGTTGGTATTGTAGCTGCTGCTTTCGGCCACAAGGTAACCATGACAGAGCAGAATTCGGATGCCCTTAATTTTGCAAGGGCCAACGCGCTCACCAATCTTTCTCCGTCGAGCCCCCCAATTGACATCCGCAGGCTCGACTGGAATCATCCCGATCTTGACGACATGTTTGATCTCATTGTCGGATCTGAGGTAGTCTACAGCCAGAAGGACTATGATCCTCTATTCCGCCTGTTTAAAAAACTCCTCAAATCGGATGGGGAAATTATTCTCGCGGAAAGCTTCCGGGAATCGAGCTTTAATTTTTTTAAGGAAATGAGCCACTCATTCGAGGTAAAAGCCCAAAAAAAGATAATCCGGACCCCGGAAAAAGAGATCCGAATCATGCTCTGCTCCATGAAATTCAAATAATACACCCTTTCTAAAACGACCTCCCGGTTGTTACAGATACTCACCCAGTTTTTTCATGAAGATTTGCCGAATTTCCTCCAGCTTTTTTTCACTGTTTGCTTCAAACCGCAGCACCAGGACAGGCTGGGTATTAGAGGCGCGGATGAGACCCCAGCCCCCATCAAAAAGAACCCGGGCACCGTCCACGTCAATTACCTTGTATCCCTGCTTAAAGTACTCCGCAAGGTTCTTTACCACATCAAATTTCTTTTCCTCGGGACATTCCATTCGAATTTCAGGGGTACTGAACGTCTCGGGAATATCAGCGAGCAATGCATCCAATGGTCCCTCCTTGCGGGAAAGTATCTCCAGGAGCCTGGCCCCGGCATAGACGGCATCGTCATATCCATAATAATCTTCAGCAAAGAAAAGATGCCCGCTCATCTCGCCTGCCAGGAGGGCGTTTTCCTCTTTCATTTTGGCCTTTATCAGGGAATGGCCCGCCTTCCACATGATGGCCTTTCCCCCGTGTTTTTCAATATCATCAAAAAGGACCTGCGAGCATTTTACTTCGCCGATCACCTTGCCCCCGGGATGCCGTTCCAGTAAATCCCTTGAAAAGAGTATCATCAACCGGTCGCCCCAAATGATCTCTCCTTTTCGATCGATAACGCCAATCCGGTCAGCATCCCCGTCAAAGGCAATGCCAAGGTCGGCATTGGTTTCAAAGACCTTCTCCCGCAGATCCACAAGGTTCTCAGGGATTGTGGGATCGGGATGATGGTTGGGAAAATGCCCGTCCGGTTCGCAGAAAAGGGGAATCACATCAAAGCCCATGCGATGGTAAATCTCCGGAGCAATATGGCCGGCAGCGCCATTTCCCGCATCGACAACCACCTTCCGTCTTACCGGTCCGGATTTCAGCCTCCCTGCCAGGTACTCCATGTAAGGACCAACCACATCGGCTTCTTCGTATGCCCCTTCTCCACTGTGGAATTCCCTTGCCTGTTGCATTTTCCTGATCTCTTGAATGTCCCTGCCATACACGGAGTCATGCCCGAGACACACTTTAAATCCATTGAAATCCGGGGGATTATGGCTTCCGGTGATCTGGATACCCCCGCCCACGTCAAGATAGTGGAGGGAAAAATAAAGGACCGGGGTTGGCACCATATTTACCCCCACGATATTCAGGCCGGTCGAAAGAAGTCCCTTCCGGAGGGCCTCGAAAAGAACCGGGGAACTGAGACGGCAATCCCGCCCCAGGCTGACTTTTTGCGCCCCGCGATCTTGGTAAAAGGTGCCGATGGCCTGTCCCAGTTCAAAGACCGTTTCCTCGTTGAGTTCTTCCGGATAAATACCTCGAATATCATATTCCCTGAAGACATGCGCTTTCATAACAGAGACTCCTTTCCCTTCTCTCTTAATCGGTTCACAATCTTCCTGATATCCTGTGTCTTTTCAAGGTCCGCAACCAGGAGTGCATCCTGCGTGTCAACAACCAGCACCTTCCGCAATCCCAGGCACGCAACCAGGCGTTCTCCCCGTGCCGATACGAAACTCCCTTCGCATCCCTCCAGGAGGACATCGCCCTCCTTCAGGTTTCCCTGATCATCCCGTTCCTTCCCCCTCAAATCATACAGCGATCCCCATGATCCCACATCACTCCATCCGCAGTCACAGGGGACAACAAAAACGGAAGAACGGGTTTTTTCCATCACCGCATAGTCAAATGAAATTGCTTCCGTCCGTTCATAGATTTTTTCGAGTATTATATCCCTGTCATCATGTTCCAGGGCCTGGTCTATTTCAATCAGCCCCTGATAAAAGGCGGGGAGGTGTGTTTCCATTTCACGGAGAATCCTCTCCGGAGTCGCCACAAAGATGCCACCATTCCAGTAATACTCTCCACTCGTCAGGTAATCCCTCGCGGTCTGGAGATCAGGTTTTTCAACAAAAGCGGACACATTGTAGGCACAACGGCCAAGGCCGGCATCATATTCCGTTCCACGCCGGATATACCCGTACCCTGTTTCGGGTCTCGTAGGTACGATCCCCAGGGTAACCAGCCCGCCGGTGTTTTCTGCCAGTGCCGCAGCATCCGTCAGAGCAGTAGTAAAAGCCTCCTCGTCAGCGATGAAATGGTCCGCGGGCAGGAAGGCAACGGCTTCTTCACACCCCATGTGACGCGCGTACAGTGCTCCCAACCCGATGCAGGGGGCCGTGTTCCGCCCAATGGGCTCCAAGAGAATATGCACAGGCCGATCTGCAAAAAGCCGCCTTACCTCCGGCCCGTGTCTGCGTCCCAGGATGAGAATGAGGTGCTCATCCGGCGCAATCGAACGAAGCCTGTTGCAGGCTTCCATTATCAGGGGATTCTTTCCCGTCACGTTCAGGAACTGCTTTGGTCTTTCCCTGCGGCTTGCGGGCCAGAAACGAGTCCCTGATCCACCGGCCATGACTACCGCGTACATCTCCACCTCCAAACGCTACGTTCTGTAATCTGCGTTGATACTCACGTATTCATGAGAAAAATCGCACGTGTACATCTTCTCGGAAAAGCCACCCAGATGCAGTTCTATTATAATCACGAATGCATCTTTTTCCATCCTTTCACCTGCCCTTTTCTCAGCCTCTTTGCCGCATCCCAGGCCTCCCTTCACGATCTGCACATCATCAATCCAGATATCCGTCAGAGACTCCTCCATGGATATGCCCGCCCTTCCCAGGGCCGCCATGATCCTTCCCCAGTTGGGATCGCGTCCATAAACGGCAGTCTTCACGAGGGCTGAATTGGCGACCGTGCGAGCACCTGCCAAGGCCTCGGGTGCACTGACAGCACCCCTGAGCTCAACCGTGACAAACTTGGTAGCCCCCTCTCCGTCCCTTGCAATCATCTGCGCGAGATCATCCATCACGCGGGTTAAACCGCTCAGAAATTCTGCATGGTCCTCCTGGGAAAGCGCCCCGTTTCCAGCCATACCGCTGGCCAATGCAAAAACAGTATCATTGGTGCTCGTATCACCGTCCACACTGGTCCGATTGAAAGTCTTTTCCACTCCTTCCCGCAGCGCGTCCTGGAGGACAGCCACCTCAATGGAGATGTCCGTGAGAATAAAACTGAGCATCGTGGCCATGTTGGGCATGATCATGCCCGCGCCCTTTGCCATCCCCGCAATCTTAAAAGGACGGCCTCCAGCAACTCCTTCGAACCGGGCCATCTTGGGAAATGAATCCGTGGTCATGATCGCCTTTGCTGCATCCTCGAACCCGTCAGGGCTCAGGGAGGCCACCAGGGGAACAAGGCTCTTTTCAAGGGCATTCATGTTCAAGGTTTCGCCAATGACTCCCGTGGAGGCCACCAGGACCTCCTGCGGAGAGATAGCAAGGCGCTTGGATACAGATTTCGCCGTTTGTTGAGCATCTTGCATTCCCTGTAGGCCTGTGCACGCATTGGCATTCCCTGCATTAGCGATAATAGCCCGGGCCTTTCCATCCCGGATATGTTCCATGCTCAAGATCACCGGGGCAGCCTTGACAAGATTGGTGGTAAAAACTCCTGCGGCTGTTGCAGGGTTCTCTGCGTGGATCAGGGCTAAATCAAGGCCCCCCTTATTTTTCAGGCCTGCTGCAACCGCAGATGCCTTGAATCCCTGTACAGTGTATCCCATGCACCTATTCCTTTATGGCTAATTGAAGTAATTCATAAATATACCAACATATTAAGGCCCTGCAGGCATGGAACCGGCATATTCCCTCCGCTCCGTTCTGCCTTTACCGTGAAAATGCCCCCGGCGGCGGCCGAATATGCGGGCTCTATTTTCATGTCCGGGGGTGGCTGGGCTTATTTTGGTCCAGCTATGCTGGTTTAGCCTTTCACCTTTATCACCGGTTGGCTCCACAGCACTTCTTGTATTTTTTTCCGCTCCCGCACGGGCAGGGATCGTTCCTTCCCACCTTTTTCTCTTTTCGCCGGACAGGTGCAGGCGCTTCGTCATCGCCACCATGGGACATATGCAGTGCCCGCCGCTTCTTTCTGGAAACGGGTTCGGGGGCTTCCTTCATCAACTGGATCCTGAAAATCATGCTCAAGGCCTCTTCGCCGATCTGCTCCAGAAGATTGTCAAAAAGCATGAAGCCTTCTTTCTTATATTCGGTGAGAGGATCACGCTGTCCATACCCCCTGAGGCCAATCCCCTCCTTCATATGCTCCATGTCCTGGAGGTGGGCGATCCATTTGTCATCAATAATCTGGAGGAGGATCAATTTTTCTATCTGACGAAACTCTTCCTTCCCGAACATGTTCTGCTTTTTTTCATATGCCTCCCGCACCTTGCTTTTCAGCATATCGGAAAGGTCTTCCGGCTTGAGTGCATCAAAGGATTCCTCTCCTAATTCTTCCGGTCCCACCTTCGCTTTCAGGCCGAACAGGAGCGTAAATTGCTCCTGCAATCCTTTCATGTCCCAGTCCTCGGGATAGGCCTTGGGGTCGGTCCATTTCTCAACCAGATCTTCTACCTTGTCATCCATCATATTGAGGATGATTTCATCCAGCCCCTGCTCCGTCAGGATATCTTTCCTCAGCGAATAGATAATCTCCCGGTGCTTGTTCATGACGTCGTCATATTCAAGAAGGTGCTTGCGCATGTCAAAGTTGTGTGCTTCAACCTTTTTCTGCGCATTTTCGATTCCCCTTGAAATGAGGCTGTGCTCTATGGGCTCTCCCTCCTGCATGCCCAGCCGGTCCATAATGGAGGAAATACGTTCAGACCCGAAAATCCTGAGAAGGTCGTCCTCAAGAGAGAGATAGAAGCGCGACGACCCCGGATCACCCTGCCTGCCCGAACGGCCCCTGAGCTGGTTATCCACCCGCCGGCTTTCATGCCTTTCAGTTCCCAGGACATGAAGCCCTCCGAGCTCAACAACCCCATCGCCAAGAACAATATCCGTTCCACGGCCGGCCATGTTTGTGGAGATGGTCACGGTCTTTGGCTGCCCCGCATTTGCGATGATCTCGGCCTCACGTTGATGGTGCTTTGCATTGAGAACCGAATGGGGAACTCCCTTTCGTTTCAGCATCTTGCTCAGCATTTCTGACTTTTCAACTGACACGGTTCCCACGAGAACAGGCTGGCCTTTCTCGTAGAGATCCTTGATTTCATTGACCACCGCCTGGAATTTTTCCCTCTCCGTCTTGTAGATAACGTCCGGAAAATCCTTCCGTATCATGCGCTTGTTGGTGGGAATCACCACCACATCCAGTTTGTAGATGTTTTCAAACTCCGCCGCTTCCGTGTCAGCAGTTCCGGTCATACCGGCCAGCTTATCGTACATCCTGAAAAAATTCTGAAAAGTAATGGTGGCAAGGGTCTGATTTTCTTCGGCGATACTCACCCCTTCCTTTGCCTCCACGGCCTGGTGAAGGCCATCGCTCCACCGCCTGCCGGGCATCATCCGGCCCGTGAATTCGTCCACGATCACAATCTGATCATCCTTGATCACATAGTGTACATCCTTTTCAAAAAGCCAGTATGCCTTGATCAACTGCTGGGTGGCGTGGAGCAAATCCGACGAACGTATAAAGCGCTCCTCCAGTTCCTTGAGACGCTCTTCTTTTTCCTGGTCACTCAAGGTCTCATCTTCCCGGATCAGGTGGCTTTCATCGTCCAGGTCCGGGAGGGTAAAATCCCCCAAGCCACTCCCAGCGAGCAATTTAATCCCCTTTTCCGTCAGCTCAACCGTGTTGTTTCGTTCATCGATAATGCAATAGAGGATCTGGTCCAGATCGGGCAGGAGTTTTTGCGCACTCAGGACACTTTCCAGCCGGTCAATTTCCTTTTTCAGTGCCTGGTGGTCCGAAAGAATATCCAGGAACACCTTGTTTTTGGGATCCCCCCGCTTGACCTGAAGCAGTTTCTCGATGGTGCGGTCATCAATCTCCTCCGTTTCAATCTTTCCACGAATGTCTTTGAGGATAGATCGAATGACCGTGGCCTGCTTCTTTTTCAGATTGATTACCTGCGGCTTGACCTCAGCATAAATCTTGTTTTCGCTGTGCTCCACCGGGCCGCTGATGATCAAGGGGGTCCTTGCCTCGTCTATGAGGATACTGTCCACCTCATCCACAATGGCATAGTGATAGTCCCGCTGCACAAAGTCTTCCACGTCGAATTTCATATTGTCCCGGAGATAGTCAAATCCGAACTCGTTATTGGTCCCGTAGGTGATATCACACGCATAGGCATCTTTTCGCTCCCGGTCATCCATGCCATGGACGATAACGCCCACCGAAAGACCCAGAAACTTGTAGATTGCACCCATCCATTCAGCATCACGCTGGGCCAGATAATCATTCACCGTCACCAGATGAGCGCCTTTTCCTTCCAGGGCGTTCAGATAGAGGGGCAGTGTTGCCGCCAGGGTTTTCCCTTCACCGGTCTTCATCTCTGCTATCTTCCCGTTGTGGAGCACTATGCCACCGATAATCTGAACATCAAAGGGGCGCATCCCCAGGGTCCGCACCGACGCCTCCCGGACTGCGGCAAATGCCTCCGGCAGGAGATCCTCAAGAGTCTCTCCCTTTGAAAGCCTCTCCTTGAATTCCGTGGTCTTTTCCCGCAGTTCTTCATCTGAAAGGGCCTGGAAACTCGGTTCCAGCTGGTTGATGGTGTCAAGCAGAGGAGCCATGCGTTTGAGCTCCCTTTCGTTCTTGCTGCCGAATATCCCTTTAATGACTTTTCCTATCATGATTTTCTACCTGTCCTGACACATAATATCGGTCCATATGGTCAGACCGACGTCTTGTCGTTCAAAATTGTTGAAAATAACCTATAAACTTTTATTAAAAGACGATAGAGACTAAAAATCAAGTATATTCATCCTGCGGCGTTGCTCAGCCATGTACGGGGATACCGCTATTCAACGTAAATTCGGTTCGCGGCAGAGAAGGGGTACGGGGATCTTTTTGCAGGCATGATATCTTTTCTTTGCTGGGCCTTCGCCAACCACCGGCGAAATGGCACGCACACTCCCATGCATTGCAGTGGACAAAGGAAATCAATGGATTATGCGGAGACGTACATGCAGTACGTCGCACAAATGATCCCGCGGTTTGACGCAGGGATTGGGACACCGGGGACTCGCCCGGAGGGTGGGGAGTCCAAGCGAAGCGCGGACAAACCGGGGACCCGCCCGGAGGGTGGGGAGTCCAAGCGAAGCGCGGACAAAATTGGCCATTTATGGATAGACACTGCTAATTGAGGATATAGCGAAGGGGATTAACCGCCATCTTGTTGACATGGACCTCGTAGTGCAGGTGAGGCCCGGTGGACCGGCCGGTATTGCCCACGAGGGCTATGGTATCGCCGCGTTTCACGTACTGCCCCTTCTTCACCAGGGCTTTCTGGAGATGAGCATATCTGGTCTTAATGCCGTGCCCATGAGAAATGATGATACTCTTTCCATAGCCGTGATCCCAACCGACAAACCGGACAATTCCATTGGCAGGGGCAATTATGGGAGCCTTTAAGCGGGCGGAGATATCTATTCCCTTATGGAATTCTTTCTGGCCGGTAAAAGGTGATGTTCGATATCCGAAACCACTGCTCAACCAGCCTTTTGTGGGCCAGATTGAGGGCGTTGATGCCAGGAGCGTTTTCTGCTCTTCAAGAAATTTTTCGAGCTGCGCCTTTTCCTTTTTCCCGTAAGCGATTTCATCATTCAGGTTATCCAGCGAGCGATGCATTTTCCGGACAAGGGAACTGAATGATTTCTTGGCTGCTTCTCGGGGATCCAGCAGAGCAGGGTCTGGGCCCCCAACACCATTTGACGGGCCGTTATTTTCGCTTGTCTCCATATTCACCATTACCCGGAGACGATGATCAACGGCTTCCAGTTCTCCCACCCTCTCCGTCATCTTGGTAATCCGCTCAGCTAAGTGCAAAAACTGCTCTTTCTGAAATTCATTCTCCCTTTCCAGTTGTGCCAGCCGCGGCATCTTGGTCCGCAATCCCACATAGTCTTGAAAAATCCACCCTAAACAGACCCCACCACCGATGAGAGACACGATCAATGCATAGAGAACAACCTTTGGCAACCTGAACTGTCTCGTTCCACTGGTCCCGTCAGGTACAAATACAACTGTAATCTTCTTGAGACTCATCCTCTTTTCTCCACCATAAAAGACAAATCGGCTGCAGGGCAAATAATTTTTAACAATTCAACACGATAGGCGCCATCCCCTGGCTTTCTGCAGAAATTTGCCCGGTTTCCCCCTCCTGCAAAGGAAAAAGCTGTCCTTTCAAATAGTTATACAGAAGCCAGCACAACAGTGCCTTTTTTAACACACCCTTTTCTCTTTTGTCAACCTGGAACAAGCCCTTCCAGGCGAATCGCATCTCCCCCCATGAAGCCGGAAAGCCCTGTTATGTTGAACACTTAAAACATCACCCTTCTTTTGAGGCCGCTGAACCTTATTTTAATACATTTCTGGTCGTTGCTAAGTGAAGTGCAAGCCGTGTGCCACCGAAATGAGGGAAAAGATGCCGGTGTAAGGATGACCCTATCATTCAGTTTCCATTTTCCAAAAAGAATTGGCTGATTTCTTTCGCCAGGGAGGTGCTGATACCGGGGACTCCTGCCAGTGCATCCTGCCCGGCCTCAATAATCGCCTGCATACTTTTGAAATGGGTGAGGAGCTTCTTTTTCCTTTCCTTTCCAATGCCCGGGATCAGGTCAAGGTCGGAGAGAGTAAACGCCTTTTTCCGCAAGGTGCGATGGTACAGAATGGCCCTGCGGTGTACTTCGTCACGAACCCGCATCAGAAAGAGGAGGACGGGATCACCCGGTTCCAGAAGAATGGGATTTTTTCTGCCGGGAAGGTAGATTTTGTCCCGGTTTTCCCCTCTTTTTTCATCAGCCTTGGCAATAGCGACAACCGCAGGACCATCTTCCCCCACGGTGGATTCAAGTATCTTTAAGACCGCATGCAGATGTCCCTTTCCGCCATCCACCAGAAAAAGCTCCGGAAGATCCCCCTTTGCGACTCTCCTTGAAACCATCTCAGCCATCATTCCGTAGTCATCAATTCCCTGCACGCGCTTGATCCGGTAGTTCCTGTATCCCGAACGGTATGGTTGACCGTTGACAAACCTGACCACAGTACCGACCGCCTGTTCGCCCAAAAGATTGCTGATATCAAATCCTTCTACACTCCTTGGGATTTCCCGGAGCCGCAAAGACTTTGCCATCTTCTCCATAAGTTCCATCCCGCCCGCCGCCGCGTCACCTATGAGACCACTTTCCGCGTTTGCCACTGCCATTCCCACGAGCTTCCGTTTTTCTCCCCGTATGGGCCGGTAGATACGGACTTTTCTTCCGGACAGACTCGACAACCAGCCCCCAATGGCAGGAAGTTCCTGGATGTCAGAGGAAACAAGGATTTCCCGGGGAATAAAAGCCCCTTTCGCATAGTACTGCTTGAGGAACGCCTCAAGCACTTCCGCCGCTGTTCCGCTCTGCGCCCTGAACATGAAGTGACGGCTTCCCATCAGGTACCCACGCCTCACAAACAGGAGTGCCACCCGTACCGTGGTTTCTTCTTCCGCTACGCCAATGACATCTTTGTCATCAAGATGAGAAGAAACCACATTCTGCCGCTCCACAGTACGTTCTATCGCCTTGATCTGGTCCCTGATTCTCGCTGCCCGTTCAAAATCAAGGGCAGCAACGGCACGATCCATCTCCTTTTTTAACTGGGCGAGCAACTCCCGGTTTCGCCCCTCCAGAAACAGTCGCACCTGGCGGACCACATTCCCATAGACTGAGGCAGGAACCTCTCTGGTGCACGGACCCAGGCAACGATCCATCTGAAAGTTGAGGCAAGGCCTCGTCCGTTTCGGCAAACGCCGTTCCCTGCACTTTCGAAGCTGGAAAATGCGGTCAATAACCTTCATGGTACTTCGCACTGAATGGGCGGAAGAAAAAGGCCCAAAATACAGAGCCCCGTCTTTCTTTATGCGCCTGACGATCTGGAGGCGGGGATACATCTCTCCCACGTCCAGACGAAGACAGGGATACCGCTTGTCATCGCGGAGGATAATATTGTAGCGTGGCAGGAACTTTTTTATCAGGGTGCTTTCAAGAATGAAGGCTTCGTTTTCACTGTCGGTCAGGATCCAGTCCAGGGATCGAGCCTTTTTCATCATGAGTGCCGTTTTTTTCGGCATTCCTTGTAACGGCTTAAAATAAGACTGGACTCTTTTCCGTATATGCTTGGCCTTGCCCACATAGATGACCCGGCCCGATCCATCCTTGAAAATATACACGCCAGGGCCCTCGGGAAGACCGGCCGGGATCTTCCCACCCTTTGCGTCATACTGAAATTGAACCCCGGAGGTCACGCCTGGTTCATAGTCTTCCATAGCATCTTCTTTACAGTCCCCAAGCCAACCTTTTGATTGCATATCATTGCTCAGGCAGATAGACTGTAGCCCTTCTAACGGAAGCGTAAATGATAGGGGAAACTGAGTCAACACCTTTGGAGGAATCACAAAATGCCGCGTCCATACAAACACCTGATTGTCCTGGTGTCCTTTTTCGCCCTCACCATGGCAGGCTGTGCCGGCAACAGGCATGTGGCCATACCCATTGCCTCGGTGGAAGGGTTCAATGACCACTTTTATCCGGGCCAGATTATTTTCTTGTCTGAAGGAAAAACAGTATCATTTGAGGACCTTATCAGGCAGCTGACAAAAAAGCGGCTTATATTCGTTGGAGAGGCACATTCCAATGCAGAAGATCATCTGATAGAGGTTCAGATCCTCCAGGCCCTTCTGGCCCGCAGGCCCCGGCCCGACGTTGCCATGGAATTTTTCCAGGTGGACCAACAACAGGCAATTGATCGCTATTTTCAGGGCAAAACAGGAGAAAACCTGTTTCTCAAAGAGGCAGCGTGGCATGAAAACTGGAGTTTCCCTTACCGGTATTACCGGCCGCTGATCCTGGCCACACGGGAACATGACAGCCGCCTCTTTGCCATTAATGTCCCCCGAAGAATCGTTAAAAAAGTCGCCAGAAATGGAATCGACTCCCTGAGCCCCCGGGAACGGAATTTCATTGCGAACCATATTGATCTCACGAACCTGGAGCACCGTGCTTTTCTGAAAAAGATCTTCAGCCAGCACGCCCACGGTGACCTCGGTAATTTTGAATATTTCTACCAGGCCCAATGCGTCTGGGAGGATACCATGGCCGAACATATCGCGGAATTACTGAAAAAATATCCAGGCCCCCTCATCGTGTTTGCGGGAAACGGCCATATCCTCAATCGTTACGGAATTCCGAACAGGGTGCGCAGGAGAATCACAGTAACAATGGCCACTGTGGTCATTCATGCCGTGTACAGACCCATCACATTCAAGAAAAATGGAGCGGATTTTATCTGGCTGACCGGAAACCATTTATCGTGGCACTCCAAAAAAAACCCCTGGAAAAAAACCAAGATTTCAGATACCGTTACGCACAAGAAAAAGGAATAGGCGCTTACCTTTTTCGGGTAAAATAGCCAGAGGAACCGAGAGATGGGTCATCATGAACCGGCATTTCACTACTGTCCCGTATGCGGCGGTGAGCTGAATACTGTCACCTTGAAAAAATCAGAACCGGCGAGACAGGTCTGTTCCCGCTGTCGTTTTGTCTTCTATCTTGATCCCAAGGTTGTCGCCTGTACACTGGTAGACGTGCAAGGGAAAATCGTCCTGCTGAAGAGAAGCATAGAACCTCAGAGAGGACATTGGGTGATGCCCGGCGGATACGTGGACCGGGGAGAAGAAGTAACGGCAGCCGCCATCAGGGAAACCAGGGAGGAATGCGGCCTTGATATCCGAATCCAGGACCTTCTTGGTGTGTACTCCTATCACGGAAATACGCAGGTCGTTGTGGTCTATACGGCAAAATCAATTGCAGGACAGCTCCTTGCCGGAGATGAAACAGCGGAAGCAGGCCTTTTTCACCCGGATGAAATCCCCTGGGACCGGCTCGCATTCCAGAGCACCACAGACGCTCTCAGGGACTACTTCAAACGCATGAAGGCAGATAAGTCGCCTGTCAGACATTCTGAAATCCAAGGACGGAAAGAGTTCAGTCTTACAACCTGAATATCAATATCAAAAGAAAAAAGGAGTAAACCAGAACCATGAAAATCAAACCGCAACGAATCGACCAGTTGACCCCTTCGAAATGGAAATCCATCATGGAAAGGTCCATGGAGGATATCTCTAATATTATTGATGACATTCGAAAAATCGTAAGTGATGTGAAGCGCCGGGGAAACGCAGTGGCCCTTGATCATTACCGGAAGCACAAGGAGACCATTACCGACGCGGATCTTGAGGTAACCCGGGAAGAAATTGATACTGCTTATGCGCAGGTGGACCCCAAGGTGGTAGATGCCCTTAAGATTGCCGCCCGAAATATCAAGCGGTTCCACCGGGCCCAAATCGAACGGGAAATGTGGTCCATTGAGGTGACAGAAGGCATCCTTGCCGGCCGAAAGACCACACCCATGGACATCGTCGGGTGCTACATTCCTGGTGGAACAGCCGTTTATCCCAGTTCCATCCTGATGACCGTCCTGCCCGCAAAGGTAGCAGGAGTGGGCGAGGTGGTGGCCGTAACTCCACCGTCAAAGGGCATGATCGCCAATCCGGCTACGCTGGTTGCCGCTGATATTGCAGGATGCGACCGGATCTTCAAGGTTGGCGGCCCCTGGGGAGTTGCAGGGTTGGCGTACGGCACTGAAACCATGCCCAGGGTGGACAAGATCGTCGGTCCCGGCAACAAGTATGTGACCGCCGCAAAAATGCTCGTCTACGGCCAGGTGGACATTGATTCACCGGCTGGCCCCAGCGAGGCCCTCATCCTGGCCGATGAAACCGGGGTCCCGGAACTTATTGCCCTGGACTTCCTCTCCCAGGTGGAGCACGACCCCGATTCCGCGGCCGTGCTGGTAACCACGTCCGAACAACTTGCCGACGCGGTGTGCAGATTCATTGAGAACGAATTTGAATCCCTTGCAAGGAAAGATATCCTTGAATCTTCTCTCACCCGCCATTCCTCGGTCCTGATTGCGGAAAACATGGATCAGGCCATTGACTTTACCAATGAGTACGCAGCAGAGCACCTCCAGGTCATCACCCGGGATCCTTTTATCACCCTTAACAGGATCAAGCACGCGGGTTCAATCTTCCTGGGAACCTATGCCCCGGTCCCGGTGGGCGACTACGCGTCGGGCACCAACCATGTCCTGCCCACAGGGCAGTGCGCGAGAATGTTTTCAGGCCTGTCGGTTGATGATTTCATCAAGAAACCCACCTTCCAGTACCTGAGTAAGGAAGGTCTTGCGGGGTTAAAAGACGTGGTGATCACACTCGCGGAAGCAGAAGGGCTCCCGATCCATGCAAGGGCGGTAAAAGCTCGGTTCGATTAAGCTGCTTCATCTTGACCAGTCAGAAGCTCCAGACAATTGGCTGGGGTATTCTGTGGCGGCATGCATCTTGTTCAAGCGCACCGAGTTGGGCTAATGATGTCTTCTAATGAGCGTATTACAGAGAGAATTATATGTGTGGCACTACATTTTCCCCCACTACTCTTTCTCCTTACCATGTCACATGATTGCGTGAGAATTAGAAAGCCACGATACTTTTTGTGAAGAAAATAAGGATGGACTTCGCTAAATATATCTTGAAGTTCTTTCTGGGTGTCTAGTATGTCACCTTGACGAAAATCGGACTCTTGCTTATAACTTTCATAGGTCCAATGCATAATCTAAGCAGCATTTTATCTTGTAGAAGATTCTTCTTGGGGGTTAGGCATTTCTCTGGGAGCAATACGCAATTTAACTTCCCCTTCTGTGCGATTCGTCGGGGCTGAAATGATTCTCGTTCGACAATATAGGCAACCAGATTTAGCCCCGGCATTCTTGGAAAGATCTCATCAAGGATATGACACGATTCCAAGAGCCGTGTTTTGCCGAGCAAGAAGCTATCTTCTTGAACCGGGATATACCTCGATTTTTCCATTCCCTCGATGATTCCCTCCAGATTTCCATTCATTGGTAGGCCAAGCTCTGAAATCTCCCGCGAAAGCTCTTCATAGGTAAAACGCAGCGTTGATTCCTTGCTTTTCAAATGAGCTTCTCGCTCCGCGAGCAGCACAAAACAGGCCAGCGTGGCCACGTTGATTGGAAAAGCAACAGCCGGAAAGGCATGACCGCCAGTCTTTCTACATGTTGCATGAAGGTCTTGCCGAATTTGTCTTCCAACTCATGTGCTGTATTCATCTTTTCCATACGTTCCCCCAACCGTTTGAAATAAACAAGGGCCTCAAACCATCGCCCTGTCCATTCGACTGGGATGCATTATCCTTTCATCTTTTGGCCTCTTGGAAATGCCCGGTACTATGGATTTTCAAATGGAGATCTCCGGGATTTTTTCAGGGCATCGATTAAGAATTTTTTGGCATATGGATTCGTCATTTTCTTTAAAGCCAAGCCTGCCAGCTCCCCGATAAGATTCATGAAATTTTTCCGCATTTGGGGGTCGGTTGATTGGCGCGCATATCCCAAGAATCGGATCAGATACATGGCCATTTCAGTATCGGTCATTTTTTCGTCATTGATTATCGCAGCCAATTCAGTATCCTTGTCCGTCATCGTACTCAAAGCTCCCACTTGGTTCATGTCTTTTGGTTATGCCTTCACAGGGTCTTCCTGACAACTTTCCGTAGATCTTGCATTCGAGGTATTTTCCCATGCAAAAAGCAACTACGCTTTTTATCTTCTCGCTGTTCATTTTGATACAATAGCAATCCTCTGAGGGGGAAAAGACAAAAGGACAAATCTCATC
>QMLQ01000047.1 GCA_003646815.1 Deltaproteobacteria bacterium
CCGATCAGGGGGCTCAAAAAGTAGTTGATCAAATTGTTCACCACGAAAAGGATGGTCACTTCCTGGATCGAAAAATGGAATTTCTTCACCAGGAGAAAAACGGCAAACGCCATAAAGATCTGCCTGCGGACCCCGGCCATGAAGTTGAGAAAATAATAGAGCCAGTATTTCTTGCGAAAGATCATTTTCTTGTGCTGGGGGATGATATCTTGATCCGTCGGGTTTTGGCCCAGACCCCAGAGCCCCGAAACAAAAATCAGCCCACCTATCACCAGGTAGACCTGCGCATAATTGAGCAGGTTTGTGAGGAGATAGATGGCCACACCAACCCCGATACTGGACGCGGCGGCGACACTCCTTAACTTACCAAACACCCAGGGAGACGTGGTTTCATCAAAATACTGCAGGGTCAAAGATTGGTTCGTGGTCTCGTAGTAATGAAAACCGAAGCTCATGGCCAGGGTGGTCACCATAAGGCCGGGATAGGTTGCGAACAGGCCGGTGGACGCCAGACCCATGCCCAGGATAACGATGTATAGCGCTGACAGCCGATGCTCCTTCAGGAGCATAATCACAAAAACAACCAGCAGCGTCAAAAACCCCGGTATTTCACGAACCGACTGGATCATTCCAACGGCTTTTCCTGTGAGGCCGACCTCTTCCACCGCGAAATTGTTGACGAGAATGAGCCATGACTGAAGCCCGATGGTTGAAACGTATCCCCGTTCTTCTTCGATTCAGCCCAAGCACCCAATTCCTGGGCCAGTCGGCTGTTGAAAGTCATATTCCTTTCCCCGAAAGGCAATCCCAGCTCCCCCGCCGTTTTTCTCAAACGGCGCATCATCATTTCTCTATCCACGGGGTAATCGGCAAAAAGCTCTTCCAGGGACAACCCATTTTCAGGGGTGTTCGGATGCAGCGGAAACGCCCGCCATCGAACGGCGATTTCATACTCTTACTGATCTTTCAGTATGAGTCGCATGAATTTGTCTCTTTTTCCCCGAATCGCCGGTTCTCCCGAACATCAGGGAGTGCCACACTGCGGAATACAGATTAAACTTGCCACCATGTTGGCTTTTCCGTAATATAAAAAACTTAACCCGCATTTCTCACGTGCAATCTCCTGTGGCTGCGAAGGTCCGTGAGAAAAGCGGGTTAATACTGACTGCGCTATTGGGCAGACATGAACGTTTTGGCAATTGGAAACTAGCACAGAGACCAGGCAACGTCAAAACGAATGACACACGTCTTCCTTTTCATGGCATTGCTTAAACTCATTTCCGAGGAGAAAATATGGCCCACCCTCTAGCAGGAAAACCCGCTCCCCGAAAGTTGCTCCCCAATATACCTGGGCTCGTAACAGCCTATTTCACGCGAAAACCGGATCCTGCGAACCCGGAACACCGGGTGGCCTTCGGCACATCCGGCCACCGGGGATCCTCTCTCAAAAGCAGCTTTAACGAGAATCACATCCTGGCCGTCAGCCAGGCCGTCTGTGATTACCGGAAAGCACACCATATCAACGGTCCCCTGTTCATGGGCATGGATACCCATGCCCTGTCGGAACCGGCCCTGGCCAGCGCGGTGGAAGTCTTCGCAGCCAACCAGGTCACCGTCATGCTCCAGAAAGGGATGCGGTACACGCCAACTCCGGTCATCTCCCATGCGATCCTGACCTTTAACCGCCCACATCTCCAAGGCCTTGCAGACGGCATTGTCATTACCCCCTCCCATAATCCGCCCGAAGACGGGGGATTCAAGTACAATCCGCCGCAAGGAGGGCCCGCTGCTCCGGACACGACCCAAACCATCCAGGAGCGGGCCAACCGGATTCTCGCCAATGACCTGAAAGAGGTAAAACGAATTCCTTTTGAAAGGGCCATGAAAGAGGAGACGACGAAGGCGTATGACTATATCACTCCATACGTGGAAGATCTCAAGAACATCATTGACGTGGAAGCCATTGCCGGGGCAGGCATCAAGATCGGGGTTGATCCCCTCGGCGGTGCTGCTGTTGATTTCTGGGACCCCATTGCCGAGCGCTACGGGCTCTCCATTGAGGTGGTCAATCGAGTGGTCGATCCCACGTTTTCATTTATGACCGTGGACAAGGACGGAAAGATCCGCATGGACTGTTCCTCTCCCTATGCCATGGCGGGACTCATCGAACTGAAGGACCGATTTGACATCGCTTTCGGCAATGACACGGATGTAGACCGCCACGGCATTGTCACCAAAACAGCCGGACTCATGAATCCGAACCACTATCTTGCGGTGGCCGTGTGGTACCTCTTCCAAAACCGCCCCGGGTGGGGCCCAGATGCTGCGGTAGGGAAAACCCTGGTCTCAAGTTCCATGATCGACCGGGTCACCGGTTTCCTCGGCCGGAAACTTTCCGAGGTGCCTGTGGGGTTTAAGTGGTTTGTGGACGGTCTCCTTGACGGGTCTTACGGATTCGGGGGAGAAGAGAGCGCCGGGGCCTCCTTTTTGCGGAAAGACGGGACGGTCTGGACCACGGATAAAGACGGCATCATCATGGACCTGCTTGCCTGCGAAATAATTGCCCGCACCGGCAAGGATCCGGCAGAGCTCTATAACGAGCTCACTAAAAACTTCGGGGACCCGGTCTACGAGCGGATGGATTCCCGGGCCACTGCCGGCCAAAAAACAATCCTGAAAGAACTTTCCCATGAAATGGTAACAGCCCAAGAACTGGCCGGAGAGCCCATTTTAGCGAAGCTCACCCACGCTCCGGGGAACAACGCACCCATCGGCGGGTTAAAGGTGGTGTCCGAAAACGGGTGGTTCGCGGCCAGGCCGTCAGGCACCGAAGAAATCTACAAGATTTACGCGGAGAGTTTTAAAGGCGAGGAACACCTCAGGCAAATCCAGGAACAGGCCCGGGACATGATTCAAGCGGTTTTCCAGAAAGCTGGGGTTGCCTAATAAGGAAAAGAGGAGGAATCAAGTGGACGAAAAAACAGGAAGGCTTGCCGAAGCACTTGAAAAGCACTGCCGGTTTCTCACAACACCGGTGGCAGTCAAACTGGCAAGACAGGGGGAATCACTTCCCGGGAAGGTCAAATATCCCCTCAATGACTTGGGGAACAGGCTCTCCGTATGCCAGGGAATGTCCATTGCCAGGACCTTCGGTTGGACCATGGCATTCAGGGATGAAGACCACGCCTGTCCCATCCCCCGGGTCTTCATGGGCCACATCAAACCCGACACATTCCTGAAAGGATCCCTTGGAGAATATTATCAGGATCAAGAGAGTTACATGAAAGAGATGGAGGCCTCGTACCCCCGGTGGCCCCTCAACAGTTTTGCGGAAATTTGGCTGGCACCCGTCAACAGGTGCGCATTTGAGCCTGACGCGGTGGTGGCGTACGGCAATCCCGCCCAGATATTGACACTCATCCAGGGTGCCAATTTTCGCCACGCAACCGGGATAGAAGCCCTCAGCACAGGTCGCTACGGGTGTTCCGCCTGGGTGGCAGGCGTCCAGCAGGCAGGGGAATGCACCTACATGGTCCCGGGTCCCGGCGAGAGGGTGTTCGCCGGCACTCAGGATCATGAAATGTCTTTTGCCATTCCCTCTGCAAAGTTCGACAATATTATTGCCGGCCTGAATTATGTCCGAAGCCGGGGCGCCTTCAGGTATCCCGTACCGAATCTAAGCTTTCTCTCCGAACCCCGTATCCCGGCAAAATACCACCAAATCATCGCGCAACCATGATCTCTCTCCACCGCGACCCTACCCAGTCAATCTCCTCTTACAAAACGGGAGGCATTAAGAAGCCTCCCCGGGACCCGGTTTAACCGTATAACCTATCCGGGTCCTCCATCGGAGGTGGAGCGTTTCATAGTATCTGATTGGCCGCCACATACTGAAAATTATCCACGTCAAAGAGGCCCTGGTCAGTGAGTTTCAGGTGGGGAATAACCTCCAGCGCCATAAACGACAGGGTGGCATGAGCGTTGCGGAGCCCCGTTCCCAGCTTTCGGGTGCGCCGGGCCAGTTCTTCGAGGGTCTTTGTCAATATTTCGGGGCTTTCCGAAGAAACAATCCCTCCGACCGGGAGGGGCACCGTGAAGACATCCTCTCCATACGCAATCGACAATCCGCCATGGTTCCGGATGATGCCCTCCACGGCCAGCCGGATGGAGTCGTCATGAACTCCAACCGCAATAATGTTATGGCAATCATGGGCCAGGGATGATGCAATAGCGCCCTGCTCCAGCCCGAACCCGTGGATGCGGCATGCGGCGCGGTTTCCATGGCCGTAGCGCTCCAGTACCACCAGTTTTAACAAGTCATTTGGAGGGCTGATCTCCGGAAGCAGCGCATCTACCTCCAGTTTTCCCGTAAGGAGCGAGCCGTCCGTCACATCGATAGCAAAGCCGCGTAACTGGTCCGGAATGGGGGGGATTTCGATTGGCCGTTTCAGTTGGATGGAATCTGCCAGGAACGGCGGTACTTCAGACGGTGTCATGGAAACGTTCCCAAGCAGTCGGCCCTTGACAATAACCTGCTTGACATTGAAATCACGCGCATTGTCAAAGAGAACCAGGTCGGCCCGGGCCCCGGGCCTTACCTCACCGGCGTCCGGGATATGGTAATAAGCCGGCCCGTTGAAACAGGCGGCCCGCAGGAGGTTCATGATATTCACGCCCAGACGGGCACCTTTGCGGAGGTGGAAGGTGATGTGCCCGGTCGTTTCTATATCGTGGAGCGCCTTGTCATCCGTGCAGAACATGACCATGTGCGGTTCTTCGTCAATAATCCGGTATGCATCCTCTTCAGTATGTTCCGCGGAACCCTCCCGCAAGAATACATGGAGCCGCAGTTCCAACCGTTCTTTCAGTTCCTGATAACTGCTCGTTTCGTGATCGTCTTCGATGCCCGCGGCAAAATACTCCCGCAACGATTGTCCGGAGAGCCCCGGAGCATGGCCATTGACCCGCTTGTTCCTCTCTCTTGTCAATGCCACCATTTTCCGAATGGTTTCATCTCCCCTTACAACACCGGGCACGTTCATCAGTTCACCAAGCGAGACCACACGAGGATCATCCAGTAATTCAGTCACCTCTTTAAGCCCCAGTTCACCGCCCGATTGGGCAAAGGGAGTAGCGGGGACAGAGGATGGAACCGCAAAGTGCGCATTGATGGGACCGTTTCCAGCGTCGTCCATGAACCACCGCAGCCCGCTGATACCTGCCACATTCGCGATTTCATGGCAATCCGCCACCACGTGGAGTGTCCCATGACGCGCGACCGTCTCTCCAAAGCGGGTGGGAGTCAGGAGTGCACTCTCCATATGCACGTGGGCATCCATGAGCCCCGGAGTCAACAGGCCGTTTTTCCCCTCCACCACGGCTTCTGCGTCCATCGGGGTGTCTGAAACTGCGGCAATCAGCCCGTTTTCAAGCCCCACATGGCAATGAACAAGCCGGTTCTCCCGAAAATCAGGCACCCATACGTTCCGAAGGGCCAGATCCATTAAATTGCTCCCGTTAACCCACGCACGCCGCCTTTTTCAGTCGGGCGCCGATCTGGGTGTGCCGAACCTTGGATGACAAAACCGTCTTTCTCATGCGGATGGAAAGTGGTGTCACTTCTACCAGTTCATCGTCACGGATAAAACTTAAGGTCTGCTCCAGGGTAAGGGGTTTGATGGGGGACAGGATGATGTTCTCATCCTTGCCCGCCGCCCGCATGTTGCTCAGCTTTTTTTCCTTGCACGGATTGACATTGATGTCTTCACCGCGGTGGTTCTCGCCAATGATCATGCCTTCATAAACCGCTTCTCCGGGCGCAATGAAAAGTCGGCCTCGGGGCTCCAGGTTAAAGAGTGCATAGGCCACAGCTCTGCCGGTACGATCGGCCACGATGGAGCCGGTAAAACGGCTGGGGCAATCGCCCCGAAAATCCTCGTACCCGTCGAAGAGCGAGTGCATGATACCGGTGCCCCGCGTGTCGGTAAGGAACTCATCGCGGTACCCGATAAGGGCCCGTACCGGGACTGAAAACTCGATGCGTACCCGCCCCTTGCCGTTGTTCACCAGGTTGGTCATTTTGGCCTTGCGCAACGTGAGCTTTTCCGTTACCACCCCCAGGAACTGTTCCTCACAGTCCACCATCAGCCGGTTTACAGGTTCCAGTTTCCGGCCGTTTTCGTACCGGTAAATCACCTCTGGTCGGCCCACGCAGAACTCGTAGCCTTCCCGCCGCATGGTTTCGATGAGAATGGCAAGCTGGAATTCACCTCGCCCCTTCACCAGGATGCTGTCGCGGTCATCGGTTTTTTCCACCTGGATGGCAACGTTCCGCAGGGTCTCCTTGACCAATCGCTCCTTCAGCCGGCTGGACTGGACATATTTTCCTTCCTGGCCGCCGAAGGGTGAGTTGTTGATACTGAATTTCATGGATACGGTGGGCTGGTCCACGGTGATGCGGGGCAGGGCCCGGGGCGCTTCCTGGTTGCAGATGGTGTCGCCGATCTTCACATCCTCGATGCCGGCAAGCACCACGATGTCCCCCGCCTCAACCTCCTCCACATCTCTCAGGCCCATACCGTCATAGACCTGCAGTTTGGAGACCTTCAGCGGAACGGCTTGACCATGAGCGCCGATGCAGACAAGGCTGTCGCGGGATCGTGCCTTGCCGTTGGTGATCTTTCCCACGGCAAGCCGGCCCAGGTAATCTGAATACCCCAGATCGGAAACAAGCATCTGGAATGGTTTACCCGGGTCATGGGAAGGGCCGGGGATTTCTTTCAGGATGGTATCGAACAGCACATGCAGGTTCTCTCCAGGCTGATCCAGGTGCGTCTGGGCGATACCGTCCCGCCCGATCGCATACAAAAGGGGAAATTCCAGTTGTTCGTCACTCGCGCCCAGGTCGATCAGCAGGTCATATATTTCATCCAGGACCTGCTCGCAACGGGCATCCTGACGATCAATCTTGTTGATGACCACAATAATCTTGAGATCCGCTTCAAGGGCCTTTTTAAGGACAAAGCGGGTTTGAGGCAGTGGACCTTCCGAAGCGTCCACCAGCAGGATTGCTCCATCCGCCATAGACAGGGCACGCTCTACTTCACCGCCGAAATCAGCATGGCCGGGGGTATCGATGATATTGATCCGCACACCCTGCCACACCACTGAGCAGTTCTTGGCGGCAATGGTAATGCCGCGCTCTCGTTCCAGGTCCATGGTGTCCATGAGCCGTTCATCAACCTCCTGGTTGGCCCTGAAAAGCCCGCTCTGCCGAAACATGGCGTCCACCAGGGTGGTCTTTCCGTGGTCAACATGGGCAATAATGGCGATGTTGCGCAAAGAGTTATTTTGCACTGCATTTGGCATAGTCTGTAAACCCTAACCCGCTCCGCTTTTGCGGGGATGAAAAATGAAAGGGCAATTCTGCCCCAAAGAAAAGGGGCGTTCCAGAGTGCCCGGAACGCCCCTTGTTTCATTACATACGGTTATACTACCGTAACATTTACAGCGGCGGGGCCTTTTTGACCCTGCTCCAGGTCAAAATTCACCTGGTCACCTTCGTTCAAAGACTTGAAACCGCTTCCGTTGATACCGGTATGATGGACAAATACATCCTGTCCATCTTCCTGCTCAACAAAGCCGTAGCCTTTGCTATCGCTAAACCATTTTACTGTTCCATTAGCCATCGTGACATCCTCCTTTCAAAAATTCTCAAAGTCCCAAACTTCAGGATGCCACTTGGTGAAAATGGATCTTTCCTGCAGAACGAAACCGGCCCGCCAATAAAGGGCGGGCCTTGATTGATATTTTCTATTATAATACCGATATAATTAAAAGCAAGTAAATTATACCATTCTTTTTAAAAATCAGTCAAACCTCAACCTTCCGCTTCTTCGTATTGACTCCTCCCCTCCCGGTGGGTAATACTATTTCTTGCCCGGCGAGGTAACATATGGTGATCGTTGTCAACACAAAGGAGGCTAAAATGTCTGGAGGAGACTTTGAACCCCATAGAGCATATCAAGAATATCCGGTTGGACAAATGAAAAAACGGGCCGCCGACTTTCTTGAAGAAATGAAACGGCGCAGAAGCGTGCGCCGCTTCTCCAATCGGCCCGTGCCCGTTGAGATCATTCAAAACTGTATCCGCGCCGCCGCCACGGCACCCAGCGGCGCCAACAACCAGCCGTGGACCTTTATCGTTGTGTCAGACCAGGAGGTGAAAAAGAGGATCCACCAGGCTGCCGAGGCGGTGGAACGGGAATTCTATGCAAGTGAGGCAACTAAGGAGTGGGTTGACGCTCTTGATCATCTTGGTACAGACCAGTTCAAGCCGTTTTTGCTGACAGCACCCTGCCTGATTGTCATATTCGCCCAGCGTCACGGCTATGATGGGGATGGGCAAAAAAAGAAACACTATTATGTCCAGCAGTCAGTGGGTATTGCCACCGGCATGCTCATCACGGCCCTCCACCATGCCGGACTGGCATCTTTAACCTACACGCCTGCCAAAATGGCGTTTCTGAACAAAATTCTTTCCAGGCCCTCAAATGAGAAACCGTTCATGATCCTCGTGACGGGCTATCCGGCCGATGATGTCCAGGTTCCGGTGCTGCAAAAGAAGAGCCTACAAGAAGTTGCCGTTTTCCTCTAATAGGATTCTTGGGGCCGGGGGATGATCAAGTCAGTTTATCGTTTCAGGGCCTCGGCAAAAGGATTGTTGAACGCGGTGGGCCCTGTTTTTCTTCGTTTTTGAGTCGGCTTCTTCTCTTTATCCGGTTTTGCCCTTTTTTCGTCCTGCTTTTTCACCTGATCCGCCTTGTCTTTCATGGAAAGGGAAATGCGCCTTCTTTCAAGATCCACGTCAAGGACTGTCACCATGACACGCTGGTTGACCTTGACCACCTGGCCGGGATCTTTCACGAACCCGTTCGCCAGCTGGCTGATGTGGACCAGGCCGTCCTGGTGAACGCCGATGTCTACAAATGCCCCAAAGGCGGTCACGTTGGTCACTACTCCCGGCAGTCTCATGCCTGCCCGCACGTCACCGATTTCCTCTATCCCTTCAGTAAAGCCGAATATTTCGAACTGCTTCCGGGGGTCACGCCCGGGTTTTGCGAGTTCCTTCATGATGTCTTTCAGGGTGGGCATTCCCACCTTTTCCGTTACATAGGCGGAAAGATCGATCTCTTGGCAAAGGGTTTCATTCTCCATCAAATCCACTATCGAACAACCGAGATCTCGGGCCATTGCCTCTACAACGGGGTATGATTCAGGATGGACAGCGCTCGCGTCAAGCGGGTTTTTCCCGCCCCTGATGCGGAGAAAGCCTGCTGCCTGTTCAAATGCCTTTGGCCCCATTCCTTTCACCTTTTTCAGCTCCTCCCTGGATGCCAGGGGGCCATGGTCATTCCTGTGCGTGATAATATTCCTGGCCAGTTTGGGTCCAATGCCCGAGACATAGGTAAGGAGCTGCTCACTGGCTGTGTTCACCTCCACGCCTACGGCGTTGACACAGCTCGTAACCACGTCATCAAGACTCTTCTTGAGCGCCATCTGGTTCACATCATGCTGGTACTGCCCCACACCAATGGATTTGGGATCAATCTTCACCAGCTCTGCCAGAGGGTCCATGAGTCGCCGGCCGATGGAAACCGCCCCCCGAAACGTCAAATCCAGATCAGGGAACTCCTTCCTGGCTGCCTCTGATGCGGAGTAAACCGAAGCTCCGCTTTCATTGACCATCACCACGCAAAGGTCTTCAGGAAGATCGAGCTTTCCGATGAAGGATTCGGTCTCCCGCCCGCCCGTGCCGTTTCCCACCGCAATGGCTTCGATCTTGTATTCCCTGCACAGTTTTGACAGGGTTTCAACTGCATGGGACCGCTCCTTCTCTGATTTAAACAGGTAGATGGTTTCCGTGTGAAGCAATTTTCCCTGCCGATCCAGGCACACAACCTTGCACCCGGTACGGATCCCCGGATCAATTGCCAACACATTTTTCTGCCCCAGCGGGGGTGCCAGGAGCAGTTCGCGCAGATTGGCGGCGAAGACCTTTATGGCCTCGGCATCGGCTCGTGCTTTGGTTTCCAGGCGCATCTCCGTTTCCATGGCAGAGGAAAGCAGCCTGCGGTAGCTGTCATGAACGGCCTCTTTCACCTGGAGTGATGCCGCATTGTCTCCCTTGACAAATAGTCCTTCCAACAGTTCCAGGGCCTCATCCTCAGGCGGGCTCACCCTGAGGTTCAGGAAGCCCTCCTTTGCCCCGCGCCGCATGGCCAGAATTCTATGGGACGGCGCCGTCGTTACAGGCTCTTCCAGGTCAAAATAATCCCTGTATTTCGCCCCCTCTTGCTCCTTCCCGCTAATGGCCTTGACCCGGAAAAACCCTTTTTTCCCATAAAGGCGCCGCATTTTCTCCCGCGCCTTTTGGTTCTCATTCACCCATTCGGCGATAATATCCCTGGCGCCGGCGAGCGCATCTTCCGCTGATTCGACCCCTTTTTCCTGATCCACAAACGATCCAGCCTCCACCAGCGGATCCATGTCTTCATCCTGCTTAAAAAGCATCCCGGCCAGGGGTTCAAGTCCTTTTTCTCGGGCAATGGTTGCCCGCGTCCTCCGTTTGGGCTTGAATGGCAGGTAGATATCTTCCAGGGTCGTCAGGGATTCGGCCGTTGAGATCTTTTCTTTCAGTTCATCCGTCAGGAGCTGCCGCTCCATGAGCGATTTCAGTATGCTTTCCCGGCGCCTGTCCAAATCCTGCAGTTGTCCCAGCCGGTCCCGGATCGTGGTTATGGCCACTTCATCCAGAGAGCCGGTAGCCTCCTTCCGGTAGCGGGCAATAAAGGGAACCGTACTACCTCCCTCGATCAGTTCCACCGTCACCATGATCTGGTCGCGGCTGAGGCCAAGTTCGTCGGCTATTTTATTGATATGTTTCGTATCCATAGTTTCCTTTTCATTATTGTTTAGGGTGCAAACAGAAATGAGATAGTTTGTTCGAGATCGAGGCATGCGAGGTTTACCTGTTCTTCCCCACCAGGCTCCGCAGGAGACGCAGGTTCCGCCTGTCTTCTGCCAGGTCTTTGCCCTTCGGGGTTTCAAGGACCATTGGGTGATTCTTGAAACGGGCATCATTCACCAGCAGACTGAAACCGCCAGTCCCTATCTTTCCTTTTCCGATATGGTCATGCCGGTCAATGCGGGAAGCCAATTCTCTTTTCGAATCGTTCAGATGAAAAAAGCGCAGCCGCTCCAGGCCGATCAGAGAATCGAATTCCTGGAAGGTTTTTTCATAGGTTTCCCGGGTACGGATGTCGTATCCCGCCGCAAAGGCATGGCAGGTATCAAAGCACACACCGAGCTGATCTCCAAAGCGTGACTTTTCGAGGCTATAGGCAATCTCCTCAAAACGGCTTCCGAGACCCGTTCCCTGTCCTGCTGTGGTCTCAAGAAGAACCGTGACGTCCCTGCAAGCCGCCTTTTCCACCGCTTCATCCAGGCTCTTTGTAACGGCCGAGAGCCCCGCTTCCACGCCTGAACCCATGTGGGCGCCGGGATGAATAATCAAATAGGGAATATGTAGACGGGAGCAACGGCTGATTTCCTCACAGAGGGCTCCGATGGAACGGGACACGGCTTCTTTCCGGGGGTTAGCGAGGTTGATCAAATAAGATCCGTGGGCTGCCAGAGGGCGGTTTCCCCACTCGCCGTGGGCAGCCATGAATGCAGCCCTTTCTTCATCGCCCAATGGGGGAACCGCCCACTGCCGCTGATTCCTGGTAAATATCTGCAGTGCCTCCGCCTGAACCCGGTGAGCCCGCTCAAAGGCCTTATAGAGGCCCCCGGCTGTGGACATATGGGCGCCAAACAGGGGCATTATCTTCTCACAGCCATTATTTTGGGTTCTCCCCTTCGGTGCCGGAATTGCAGGGAGTCGACCTTGATGCACTCGTACAAAGTCGTCACCCGGGTGAAAGCCGGGGGCCAGCCAGTCATACGTTCTTGAAAAAACTGGATTCCGGCTTGGTCGTCATCCCGGACCCTGATCCGGGATGGAATGGAGGAATCCACCCCCGCTTTCCTTATTTGACATGCAAGCAGGATTTTTTCAATCTTTTTATGGAGCCAGTTTCAAAACACCCTTTTTGAACATTTTGAAACCAACTCAATGTGTTGTCTGGAATGGGACAGGGGAGAAGGGGGAAAAATTGTCAAGAGATGATGGTGGCTATTGGTCTTCCTGAGATGCCATTGACATTGTGCCAGCGCCTTGACCGTGGTTGGTTTTCCCATATTCCGCGGTTATCGGGTTTGCTATTGCAGCGATAAGAGTACCACTGTCCGCGTCCTGCGTAATGTTCCCGCCGCCAATGGAAAAAGAAACAAGCTTGTCAACGGTTTGCTGGTCTTCATATTTCACATACCCCAAATAGGGGACCCACCACTGAATAAAGGTTGCGGTCTCATCCATACCGTGTCCCCACACCCGCGTCTGATACCTGATTTTATAGCCGGTCACTACGCCAGAGGGGAAAGATACCCGCTTCTTCCCTACCACATCAACGGCCATGCTTGCCATGAAAACATGCCCTGCCAGCTCCTTGATTGTCAATATTGTTGCGGTAGATTTTGACTCACCCTCGTGCATCGGATACCACAACTGCACAAGGCCCTCCGAGAATTGCATCGTGTAGGTTGTACCGCCAAGATCACTTGTTCCTCCCCACAATCTGACCTGGCCCGGTTTTCTTTCAAGCCACTGGGTTTCAATTCGGACACCGTTTTCCCTTCTTTCCATAACATGGAGCGTGGTGGACGCATGGGGCATCGTGTGTACAACTCTGTCAAGCACCGTAAATGGACGGTCATCTCCTACACTTTGATAAAGCCAGGTGTTCCCGACTTCAAGGCCAAAGATATCGGGCAGATTCGCTGCAGTTGATGCGCCCGGGACACTATGGAGACAAAGGAGCAGAAAAACAGCAAGGAGTGTCAATCTTTTCATGGTGTACTCTCCTGATTCTTGCGCTTCAAAAAGGGATACCTGGAATCGAGTTCCAATCAGGATATTATTAGAGCAAAGACCATGCCGAAGCGCCTCTACCCAAATGACATTATTATAATAATAATATTAACAGGTTATACATTGCTAACATGCATAAAACCAGTACGTGCCCGGCTCCCTTGATCTTAATGGGTAATTCGTTGCCCTTCTTGCTGAATGATTTACATATGCTTGACAAAGCGCTGTTTTCCTGCAAAGAATCCTTTCTGCATTTTTCTGAAAGGAAAAGTTTATGCACCTCATCTTTGCCACCGACATCCACCAAGGAACTCCACCCCATCATCCTTGATGAAAAACAATATGGCCGCATGGGAGGATCTGTCCCAAGGGTTTCCCACATCAGGCCCATCCGCCAGCTTCAGCGGATCAGGTCTTTTTTCCTGCAGCATGAGACCGCCGAGACCATGGAACTCGTCCATCAGCTCCGCGAGCGGGGAATTCCTCTTGCTCCCGACGTGGAGGAGGCTATCCGCCTCTACCTCCGCGGCTGAACAACATGGATCAGACTTTATCTTGTTTCATCCGATTTGGCACCACCAGTAGAACTGGCAGTATAGGGAAGGCTCAGAAAAGGGGCCATTGTCTTCTCGGGTTTTCGACAGGATTGACCGAATTGACGGGATTTCTTTGCCCGTTTCCAGCCTCAGACCCATAGGGGCCTCCGCCCCGGTGGGATAAAAAGGGCAAAACGGAAGAGCCTTTATTCTTCTATTGCCTTTCGAAGGGCGGCCCTGGCCAGCAGCCTCGTGGAATCGAGGGTCGGCAGGGGGCAGTCCTCCGGGTCAACGATGAGGGGAATCTCGGTACACCCCAGGACCACCGCATCGCACCCGCGCCCCTTCAATTTTTCGATCACCTCGTTGAAATAGAGCCTGGAGCTTTCGGGGAAAAGCCCGTTGACCAGTTCCTTGAAGATGATGGTGTCGATCTTTTCCCTTTCATCCTCATACGGTATGTCGCAAGAAATATTATATTTTTTCAAAGTTTCCGGATAGACCGGTCCGGTCATGAGGTATTTTGTCCCTGTGATGCCGAGTTTTCGGAATCCGCGCGCCTGTGCCTCTTTTCCCACACCATCTGCAATGTGGAGCCAGGGGATAGGAGTTTCCTTCTCGACCAGATCAAATGCCTGGTGGATGGTGTTGTCGGGACAAACAGCAAATCCTGCCCCGATTTGGGCCAGCTTATGTGCCGAGTTGATCATAAGTCCGGCGACACCTTCCCAGTCTCCCGAACGAATGTGCACCATGTATTCACCGAGCGGATGGGTGTGCATGGATACTTCTGGGTGCATGTGCTCGCCCATTAATGAAGGCGCCTCGGCACAGAGTGTCCGATAGCAAAGGGCCGCGCCCTCCGCGCTGCACGCAACAATCCCCACATGTTTTGCCATTGTCCTCTCTCTTTCACATTCCAACAAACTCGTTGTTATTGATACATTCCGGACATTGAACAACTACTCGAAATCAAATGTCTTATAGAACACTGTTTGAGCACAATACACTCTCTCACACAGCGCACCAGAGATCACAGCGATTTAAGAACCAAAACAAATTTATTTCCCTACTTCAGTTTCTTGCCCTCGTGTTTGAGGAGCCACTCTTTCCGCCAAATCCCGCTGCCATAGCCCGTCATACTGCCGTCGCTCCCGATCACCCGGTGACAAGGAACTATAAGTGCAATGGGATTTTGATGGTTTGCACCCCCAACCGCGCGCACGGCCTTGGGTTTCCCGATGGCCCTCGCAATATCCCCGTAGGAAACGGTACTGCCATAGGGTATCTTCAGCAACTCCTGCCATACTGCTTCCTGGAATGGAGTTCCCTGGAGATCGAGAGGCACATCGAACTGCTGCCTGTTTCCTCTGAAATACTCTTTGATCTCTTTCACGGCCCGCTCAACCAGACTGTTGGAACAACATCCTTCGCGGCGTTCCTCCACAAAATTCAAGGATCGAATGACATCGGTTGTTCCACTGATTTCAACCAGGCCGATAGGTGATTCATAGTACCCGAAACATAACTCCATTCTGTTCAGCCCTCCTTCTGTTACCCCGTCTACCGATCTTCCTTTCTGTGAGCGAATGCCCAGGAAAAGGAAAAACCGAATATTTCGGCACCTCCGACCCGGACCGCCGCAAGGAAGGCCGAAGCGCACCACTTTTTCATTCCCGCCTTGTTCACCAGGTTATCATGAAACGCCAGGTCCACTCGCTTGCGCTCTTCACTATTTCCCGGCTCTCCGTACCCATAACAGAGATCGTGGGGCAGGCAGCACTGGTAGGTGATGTCCTTCCAGTTGCATCCCGTAAAAAACCCCATCACTTCATCAGGCAGACCGGAGCATCCGTCAAACGTCCATTCCCGGTATGTTTCCGGGTGGGCGAGGATACGTTCAACCAGGTATTCCAGGCCAAAATGTCGGCACAGTTCCAGGGCCTGTTCAGTGCTCACCGTCTCCCCAACTTTCGGTAATTCCATCCTTGCCCTCGTTTCTCAATAATCCTTCAACATATCCATAACCAGAGCGAGTTGCGCCCGGGCCGCCACCTGAAACCGGTACCAAGGGGTATTTTTGAGTTCCGGTGACGCCACCAGGTCCTCCCCTTCTCTCCCCTGAACCGCCGTCTCGACCCACAGATCTTTTTCGTAGTAGAGATCAGGCTCGTTCAGGTAATCCCGCACCAGAGTGATTCTCTCATCATAATCCTCGGCGTTCACGATCTTTCTGAAATCCTTTTCCACGTATGTCCAGTACATTTCTCCGTTCTGTGCCCTTCTCAATTCCTGGAAGATACGCTTGCACGCCTCAAGGGCGATTTCCTTGTTTTTCCGTTTTCTATAAGGCTTGTCAAAGCGGTAGTCGTTCCAGGTGCAGGATATCTCGTCGGGCAGGTGACCCACGTCAGCATGTCCGATATTTGGTGCCAGGGCACGAAACGGGTTCCGCCAGGAGAAAACGCTGTTCCACTTCTCTTCATACCCGGTGAAATTCTGGTGTGACCAGGTATCTGCGTAAGTATGAAGCGCAATGCCGATCCTGTAAGGATTCCCGGTGGCCAGGGC
>QMLQ01000048.1 GCA_003646815.1 Deltaproteobacteria bacterium
AGCATAGCAAAATTTTTCATTTCAAGTTTTGGTCCTGTGTGATATATTATTTTGAGGAAACATATACGGGATATGCGGTTTTGCCCAGAGGCCCAGGAACGGGACCTGATCATATGCTAACGCCCGGGGTTAGCAGGCTATTCAGGAACAAGACCGCTTTAAGCAGTGTCCATCCATAAGGGAAAGGGGGTAAAAAATGACCATTAAGATCATTATCACGAGAAAGGTTTCAAAGGATAAAGAGGCGAATCTCCTTCCACTGTTGATACAGCTTCGAGCACTTGCCACCGCACAACCTGGATATATCTCCGGCGAAACATTGAGAAACATACAAGACCCCGAGGAATATCTGGTTATCAGCACCTGGCAGTCAAAGGAGAATTGGGATAAGTGGGTTTCTAGCCCGCAGCGAGCTGAGATACAAGATAAAATAGACTCGTTGCTGGGCCAGAAGACCACCTATGATACCTATCTTTACGGGTAAATCTTTACACGGTAAAAAGACCTTCCCTGCCCGCGCTTTGCGCAATTTATTGGGCAGGGAGTTTCATGGCTCCCAAAATTCACCTACCCCTGCCTCTCCCTCAGCACGGAATAGATTACCCCGTATAAGGATTTCCCCATCCCTTGATGTGCTTTCCTCTCTGCTCCCGAAAAGAAGCAGGGCGATACGCATCACAGGACATGGTTTCCCTGGTTTGATCACCTTCTATTCCACATTGAGCTGACATTTGTCCCGCTTCAGCGGGATTGCAGTTTGACATTGAATGGAAATCCTGCAAGAACATTTCCGTTCTTCATTTATCAGAGCCCAGGCTTACTCAAAAAAATACGAACGATTGAACATGGTACCTTATCCAAACGAAGATCTTTCCAGGGTGCTGCATTGCATCAAGGCACAAATGCCGGCCGTTGAAGTCACGGGCCTTCCTGAATCTGCAATTCCCTACTACTTTTCTCAACTTCTTCCCGAGCTTAGAAGACCGTGCGTGATCCTCTTTCCCGAAGCAAAGGCGGCGGAAAAATGTTTACGGTCCCTGGACTTTTTCCTCGCCTCCGGAAACATGCAGCAAAACAGCCGTTCGATCCGGATCCGAAATTTTCCCGCCTATGATCTCTCACCTCTCACCGGGCTCAGCCCCCACAGGGAAGTGGTTTCCCAGCGCATCGAATCACTCTATGCCTTGTCCAATGAAGATAATGCCGTCGTGGTAAGCTCCCTTGAAGCGGCTCTCCATGGAATCCTCCCCAAGGATGCCTTTGTCAGGGCCGTTGAATACCTGGAAGTGGGGGAAGAGACAGAACGGGATAAAATCATCGGAAAACTGGAAGCTGCCGGATATCAGCGCACATCCCTCGTGGAGGAAAAGGCGGACTACTCCGTGAGGGGAAATGTCATAGACCTGTTTCCACCGCTCCATGAACTCCCCGTCCGCATGGAATTCTGGGGTGACCGGCTGGAGTCCATCCGTCACTTCGACCCGCTCAGTCAGAGATCGAAAGAGTCTTTCAGTGAGCTGGTGGTACTGCCGGCAAACGAAATCATCATGGACGAAACAGCCATTCAACAGGCACGATCCATGGGCCGACTCCCCAAAGGCATGGGGGAGGGCATGTCATTTCCCGGCCAGGAAGCGTGGCTGAACCATTTTTATCCCCATCTGCACACCCTGTTTCACTATGCCCCTCCGGATGCTGTTTTCATCTCTGTGGACCATCACCGATGGGAGCGCGCCATCAAAAAAATTACCACCTGGTTCGAAAATGAGATTGAAACAAACAGGCATCACGCGGCGGAGAAGGGAGAACCTTTTCCGGATACGGAAGGGCTCCTTCTTCCCGAACACAAATTCATTGATCACTTTGAGACCCGTCAACGGATCTATTTTGCTGAACTGGATCTCGGCAGGAAAGACACGGGCTCTGAAAAAATCCGGATACCGGGGACCTTCAGTCATGACACCCCCCTGCATCTTCAACTTGAAGGCAGGGGAAAAATTTCCCTGGCCCCGCTTGCCGAAAGGATTTCTGAATGGATTGAGCAAGGGGGCCGGGTCGTTCTCACCTGCCGCACGTCCCAGCAGGCCCAACGGTTAAGGGAAATCCTGGAAAATTACGGACTGCATCTCACGGCCCTTGTTTCGAACTGGGAGGCGGTCCCATCCGCTCCGGGGCTCAGCATCTGCATCGGCAGGCTGCCGCACGGATTTGTCTGGCCGGAGATAGCGCTCTATGTAATCACTGAAGACGAAATATTCGGAGCAAAACGTTCCCGCTCAAAGGCAAAGAGACCTGCTTCCGACAAGGGCATAGGCTGGTCGGGTTTCAGCCAGCTCAAAGATGGGGACCTCGTGGTCCATGAAGAACACGGGATTGGCCGGTACGGCGGCCTCTGCAAAATGGAGGTGGCAGAAAAAACCAATGATTTTGTCCGGGTGGAATATGCGAACCAGGACAGGCTTTACATACCGGCAGACCGTGTGGGCGTCCTGCAGAAATACATCGGCTCAGGTGACGGCCATGTAAAGCTGGACCGACTCGGTGGAAATTCCTGGAATCTGGCCAAGCAGAAGGCAAAAAAATCTGTCAGGCACATAGCCAAACAGCTCATAGAAATATATGCCCTCAGAAAATACCGCAAGGGATTTGCCTTTTCTCCCCCTGATCCTCTTTACAGGGAATTCGAGGCAGCGTTTGAACATGAGGAAACGCCTGATCAAAGCCGCGCTATCGACCAGGTCATTGATGATATGACTTCTGACCAGCCCATGGACCGCCTGGTTTGCGGTGATGTGGGTTTTGGAAAGACGGAAATAGCGGTGCGGGCCGCTTTCAAGGCTGTTTCAGACGGAAAACAGGTTGGGGTGCTTGTCCCTACCACCGTTCTTGCTGAACAGCACTTCGAAACCTTCAGGAAGAGAATGATACAGTATGGAGCCCGGGTAGAGGTTCTCAGCCGATTTAAAACCAGGAAAGAACAGGCTGAGATTCTTGGGAAGCTCAGGTCGGGAAAGGTTGACATTGTCATCGGTACGCATCGTTTACTCCAGAAAGACGTGCAATTCAATGACCTTGGCCTCCTGATCATCGACGAAGAGCAACGGTTCGGCGTAAAGCAGAAAGAAATCCTCAAGAGATTCAGAGCCATGGTGGACGTACTAGCCATTACCGCTACGCCCATACCCAGGACGCTGCAGATGTCCCTGATGGGAGTCAGAGACCTCAGTATTATTGAAACGCCGCCCGAGGAGAGACTTGCCATACAGACGTATCTCGCACCTTACGACGAGGCAACAATTGCCCGAGCGGTCTTGCGGGAGCTGGAACGGGACGGGCAGGTCTTTTTTGTGCACAACCGGGTTCAGACCATTGACCGGGTGGCTGCCGCACTCCGGGAAATCATCCCCCGGGCGCGAATCGCCGTTGCACACGGCCAGATGAAGGGAAGAGAACTTGAAGAGACCATGCTTTCCTTTCTGCACAAAGAGATCGATGTCCTGGTTTGCTCCACCATTATCGAATCCGGTCTCGACATCCCTTCAGCCAATACCATTATCATCAATGAGGTAGACCGTCTAGGCCTGGCGCAGATCTATCAATTGCGGGGCAGAGTGGGCAGGGCAAAGGAGAAGGCGTATGCATACCTTCTCCTTTCCGAAGGCTCCCAGCTCAGCCGGGATGCCGAAAAAAGGCTCAAGGCGCTCATGGATTTCAGCCAGCTCGGGGCAGGAATTCACCTGGCCATGCACGATCTCAAGATCAGGGGGGGAGGAAATATCCTTGGGTATGCCCAGGCCGGGCACATCTCCGCCCTTGGATATGAACTCTACGTGAGACTTATTGAACGGGAAATCGCTGAGCTGAAAGGTGAGCAGCCGGAGGAGGACATGGACCCTGAAATTAACGTGAACGTGTCCGCATTCCTCCCCAGCGACTACGTGGTGGATACCGATGTTCGGCTCAACCTGTACCGGAGGCTTTCCATCCTCAGGGACCAGTCACAGCTTGAGGAAATGAGAGAGGAAATCGAAGATCGATTCGGGCATCCCCCCCAAGAGGTCAAGAATCTGCTCTCCCTCATGTCACTGCGAATCATCCTGAAGCTGACCCGTATTTCGAGGCTCGATGTGGGCTCACACGCCATGACCCTGACCTTCGCTCCCACAGCCCTCATGGAAGCAGAAGCATGGGTGGGACTTGCCGAAAAAAAACCCGGCAAATTCCAGTTCCTCAACAACAACACCGTAAAGATCTTCATGGGGAATATCCATCTTCCCAATGATCTTTCCAGGATAGCATCCACCATAGAGAGCCTCCCCGTCCCGAACGATGATTCGCGCTGAAAATTATGCTTGCAATTTGTCCAACACCTGCTACTTTTTATAATTTTAAAAAATTTTCATGAAAACTCCTAACCCGCATTTCTCACGGGCCTTCGTAGCGAGGTGGTGGAGAGGGCGATGGATACAAGGCGCGCGAAGAAAAATGGATGAAGGCGTACTGGCAGCACGTCAAAGCCATTTTCCAAGCGCAACGCACTAGCCATGAAGCTATCCACCACCATAGCAGATTGACCGTGAGAAATGCGGGCTAACAGCCTCGAGTAGAAAAATGGGCTTTTTTTTCAGGATAATCCGGCCGTCTTCACCCGCAACAAAAAAACATTCCCCAATCCGTTTGTTTTCGTTCCGGTTTGATAGATGGCGGGCAGCATTGGCCGTCCTTCTATTGGCGGCAGCCTTTCAACAAGGGTGTGACAGGGCGGAGAACCCGCAGTCAAAGACCGTCATAACCGTCGGCACAACCAACATCCAGTTGGACGAGGCAAGAAGGGATTTCCAGGATCTTCTCTCGGACATTCCGGAAACTGCAAGAAACCAGGAATCCATTAAGAAGCAATTGTTGAATCGGCTCATAGATCATTACCTCATCCTGGAATACGGAAAGGAGCACCATATCTCCGTTTCAGACGCTGCCCTTGCTGCGGCAGTAAACCGCATCCGCAGCGACTTTACCGAGCAGGGATTCAAAGAGGCCATGTTGCGGAACTATATTGATTTTGATCAATGGAAGGAGCAGTTGAGAAAGAAGCTCCTTGAAAAAAAAATCATCGAACAAGTGACGGCCGGAATGGTGCTCCCGGATCATGCCGCTATCCTCCACTATTACGAAACCCATACCGATGCCTTTACTACCAAGAGGCAGGTCAAGTTCAGACAGATCGTGACCAGTGATTTGCGGACTGCGAAAAATCTTCAGAACCGCTTGCGCAAAGGAGAGGATTTTGAAACCGTGGCCCGGCAAGGCTCAAGGGCTCCTGAAGCAAAAAACGGCGGATTGGTGGGATGGGTGGAGAAAGGGCAGCTTGAAAAGGCCATGGACCGGGCGCTCTTTTCCCTGAAACCCGGACAGGTTTCGCCAATTATTCACTCCCCTTACGGATACCACATCTTCCAGGTCCTTGCTTCACGGCCTGCCGGAGTAAGGCCGCTCCTGGAAGTGACAAAAGAAATTGAAGAAAACCTCTCCCTCACCAATCGGCGCGCCTTTCTTGCAGGGTGGTTGAAAAAACGCAGAAAACATGTCAAGGTGCACATAGACTCAAAAATTTTTCAATTGTTGGAGCAATAACATATGACCGTTTCAAAAATTTTTACAATCGTAACGTTCGCCTCGCTTCTTTTCCTCTTCACCCCCGTCGCAGCCTTACCGGCCAGGGAAACCTGTGACAGGGTCGTTGCGATCGTCAACAACGATATTATTACCCTCTATGAGATCAACCGTAAGATGAAAGAAATATATGGGGTTGACCCTGCTGATCTGAAGAAAAAAAACGAGAAGCAGTTTTTCCTGGCGCGCTGGAAGGTCCTGGATAGGCTCATCGATGAGAGGCTTGCAGAGGCCAAGGCCAGGGAACTGGATATTCAGATAACCGCGGATGAAGTGGATAAGGTCATTGAACGACTGAAAAGACAGAACGGCATAACCCAGGAAGAACTCCTGGCAGGTCTCAAGAGCCGCGGACTCACCTATGAGCGGTACCGGGAAAAAGTCAGAAAGGAACTCCAGCGGGTACGGCTCATCAATTATGAAGTCAAATCGAAAATCATCATTCGTGAAGAAAAAATCAAAGAGTATTATGAAAAACACAAAAAAGAGTTCACCAGTCCCGGTGAAGTCCGTCTAGCGGCCATTTTTCTCAAGAAAGACGACTCAAAACAAGCGAATCAGGATGACAAAACGCTCCAGAAAGCTGAGGAAATCATATCCCAGCTGAAACAGGGTGCCGATTTTGGAAAACTCGCCAGGCAGTACTCCCAGGGCCCCGGTGCACAGGAAGGAGGTGATCTGGGTGTCTTCAAGACATCCCAGTTGGACGAAGTGCTGGCAAAGGTTGCCGATGCCTTACCTGCCGGGGGAATAAGCGAACCCATCATCAGGGACGCCGGCATTCAGATTCTCAAGGTGGTTGAAAAAAGGAATGCCGGGCTGCGGCCATTTCCTGAGGTAAAGGAACAGATCTATGACACCCTTTACCGTGAAGAGGTAAATAAGAGATTTGCTTCGTGGATCAAAGGTCTCCGGGAAAAATCCTACATCAAAGTCCTTTTTTAACAACGGCGCAGCAAAGGACAGGAAAAGGTATGGCACAATCGAGAAAAAATCCATCAAAGGACACCGATGATGCCCGTGACAAGAAGCTGGGAGAGGTCCTCAGGGAGGCGCGGGAACACCAGGGACTGGATTTTGCTCAGCTTTCAGAGATGACCAAGCTGCGGCCCCACATCCTGGAAGCCCTTGAAAAGGAAGAGTGGCATGCATTTTCCGCCCCTGTCTTTATAAGGGGCTTCCTGCGCTCTTATGCCGCCGCCCTCAAGCTGGATGTGGCGGGTGTGCTCAAGATGTATGATGAAAAAAACCCTCCAGTTGATTCGGCGCCCCGTCCCCTGTCGTCTCTGTCGGCCGCCCGCAGGAGGACCCCTGTTTTTTTTCTCCTGCTTGTCCTGCTCGCGGCAGCCGCGTTCTTTGCTCTCCACTATGCCTCAAAAAAAGCAATCAGGGAGGAATTACCTGTGCTGGAGAAGCAGAAAACTGCGGTCAAGACCTCTCCGGACCTGCCGACCCCCCCGGCGAAGGAAAATACCGCCGAGGAACAGCACAAGGGAAAACCCCTGACCCAGGAGGCTTCCCCTCAGGTCAAACCGGCAGAGAATAAGGAGGAAGGGATCCAGGAAAAACCCTCACCCCCTGAAGCACTGAAGGACAATGTTCCCGTGCAATCGGTAAAAAAACAAGAGCCTCTCCAGGAAAAAACTGACGAGCCTGCCGGAAACACACCACAGCCATTGACGGAAAAAACGGCTCCGCCGCCGGTAAAAGAGCTTATCCTCAAGGCAGAGGTAACAGAAACAACGTGGGTCAAGGTTATACTGGATGGTGGAGCGCCAAAGGAATACATCTTTCAGCCCGGCAGCCGCCCTGAATGGAAGGCAGAACGGGGGTTCGAACTTTCTATCGGGAATGCGGGCGGAATAGCCCTTGAATTGAATGGAAAAAAAATGGACAATTTGGGTGGCCACGGAAAAGTCGTTCACCTGAAACTTCCGTAAGAAAATGAAAGGAATATACGTGACTGGCATGAAAAATGTACTGGATATCTTCGAGGAGAGAGGATTTGTAGAACAGACCACTGACCCGCAGCTTCTGCGGGATCTTCTTGAGGGCTCTGCGACCTGTTACATCGGATTTGATCCCACCGCAAAGAGCTTTCATGTGGGAAGCCTGCTCCCCATCATGGCTCTCGTCCATATGCAAAAAGCCGGGCATCGGCCCATTGCGGTAATCGGAGGGGGGACCGGCCTGGTTGGAGATCCGAGCGGGAAAACTGAAACGAGGCCGATTCTGACCAGGGAAGAGATTGACAGAAACGCGCAAGCCCTGAAGAATCAGCTTTCCCGATTCATCTCGTTTGCGGATGATGGCGCGATCATGGTCAACAATGCTGATTGGCTCACAAATCTCAACTATATTGAATTTCTTCGTGATATCGGCCGACACTTCAGCGTCAACCGCATGCTCGCGGCAGAAAGTTACAAGGCCAGGTTGGAGACGGGTCTCAACTTCATTGAATTCAACTACATGCTCCTCCAGGCATACGACTATTGGCACCTCTTCAAGGAGTTTGATTGCCGATTACAGATGGGCGGCAATGATCAGTGGGGAAATATCCTGGCGGGTGCAGACCTCATACGGCGATTGGAAGGAGAGGTGGTGCATGCCCTCACCTTTCCCCTCCTCACCACCTCCTCCGGGAGCAAAATGGGAAAGACACACAAGGGAGCCGTCTGGCTTGACCCTGTCCTCACCTCCCCTTATGATTATTATCAGTACTGGATTAACCAGGGTGACGAGGACGTTGAACGTTTCCTGGCACTGTTTACCTTTCTGCCCATGGATGAGGTACGGAGGCTGGGGAAGCTTGAAGGAGCCGACTTACGAAAGGCCAAGGAAATCCTCGCCTACGAGGCCACCACGATCTGTCACGGCCGAGAGGCTGCGGACGAAGCACGCCAGGCCGCACGGGAACTCTTCGGAAAGGGCGGTTCGGTATCTGCCAAATCCGTTCCCACCCTGGAGCTGGATGGGGACCTCTTTGAAAAGGGGGTGCCGGCCTACATTCTTTTTGAACAGGCAGGGCTCTGTAAGACCCGTGGTGAAGCCAGGAGGCTCATCACTCAGGGCGGAGGGTATTTGAATGAGGAAAGAATTACAGTCTTTGACCAGGTCATAGACTCCTCGGATCTGAAAAATGGTGAGCTGGTCCTGCGTGCAGGCAAAAAAAGATATCTAAAAATCACGACTCCCTGACCTTTCCACGACTGGGAAGATACTCAAATGGGGATAGACCGGATCGATTTTGAAATTTGGCATTGCCTGGCCGCACAAAATTTAACAAAGTAAAATCAAGGCACGTCTGCAAGAAAGCATTATGCCTAAAAGCAAAAAGAAATTGAAACAGAAAGAGGATAGGAAAAAGGCCAAAAAGCCTGCTTCAGGGCCGGTGACTGCAAGCCTCGTGCCTGCTGTTCCCCCTGAGGCAAAGGCGCTTGTCCCTTATGATCCCCTCCAGATGTATCTTCTGGAGGTGAAGAGGTTCAACCTTCTCACCAGGGAGGAGGAACTGGAGCTGGCCGTCCGGGTGAGGGAACAGAATGACGAAAAGGCCGCATACAGGCTTATAACTTCCAACCTGCGGCTGGTGGTCAAGATCGCCATGGATTTTCACCGCTACTGGACAAAAAACCTCCTGGATCTGATACAGGAAGGAAACCTGGGCCTGATTCAAGCGGTCCGAAAGTTTGATCCCTATCGAGGCATTAAATTTTCCTACTATGCGTCATTCTGGATCAAGGCATACATGCTCAAGTTCATCATGGATAACTGGAAGCTGGTAAAAATAGGGACCACCCAAAGCCAGCGGAAGCTCTTTTTCAATCTTGCAAAAGAACGCGATAAGCTCATCGCAGAAGGATTCATACCCGAACCTCGCCTGCTTGCAGAACGCCTTGACGTGAAAGAGGAAGAGGTTGTTGAAATGAGTCAGCGGCTGGGAGGGTGGGAACTCTCTTTGACCGCGCCGGTGGGTGATGATTCCCGGGAAGTGTTCGGATCAATCCTGCCGGACGAGAAAAGCGATGCCGAGGAACAGCTCTCTGATGCCCAGACAAAAAAACTCCTGATGGAAAAGCTCCAGGAATACCGTCAAACTCTCTCGGGAAAGGAAGCCGAAATATTTGACACCCGCATCCTGGCGGAAAAACCCATAACGCTCCAGGAACTGGGGGATAAATACCATATTTCACGTGAAAGGGTCAGGCAGATCCAGGAAAAGATGATCAAAAACATCAAGAAGTTTCTCAAGGAACAGATCCCTGACTTTGAAGAACTTTATTCCGATTTCCTGAAATAAGGGAACCACGAAGGTTCAACATTCAGGGGTTCAAGGTTCACGGACAAGGGCTTATAAAAAGTGAAAACATCATGAACCAGAAAAAACAAATTATATCTACCGCACTGAAAAACCTGGTCATTTTTCTTGCCCCTCTGCTCATCCTCTCATCTTGTGCCGGCCTTTCTCAGAAATCCCTCACAAAACCGCCGGTGAAGGAGAAACAAATCCCGGCCGTGCCTGCGCCGAAAAAAGAAAAAGACGAGCTATCGAAAGCGTACACTGATTTTACCATGGCTATGCTCGCTATTTCCCATCGCCGGTATGAGAAGGCCAGAGAGTATCTCACAAAGGCAATTGAAAGAGATCCTGAGAGCGTTCACCTGAATCGTACCATGGCCCTCGTGCTCAAGAAATTAAAGCACTACCAGGAAGCCGCCCTGTTCGCAAAGAAGTGTGTTGACCTGGACGGGAACAACGTTCGGCACCACATTTTGTTGGCGGATCTCTACACGCTGTCCGGACAGAGTGATCTTGCCATCAAAGAGTATGAAGAGATACTGAACATAAAACCCCAAAACCGAAGAGCACGGCTCATTCTCAGTACTATCCTGATCAGGAAGCAGCGCTTCAAGGAGGCGTTGCACCAGCTCGACCGCCTTCTAAATCAAAACCCTGACCTGGTGATTGCCTATTATTACCGAGGCCGCATTTACCTGGAATTAAAAGAGTATGAAAATGCCGAAAAGGCTTACAAGGACGCTCTTGATCGGAATGAAAGCCTTGAACCTGCACTATTTGACCTGGGCACTCTCTATCAAATGACTAACCGGCCTCGCAAGGCGGTGGAAACCTATAGGAAGCTGGTCTCTCTCTATCCCGACAACCTGATTACCCGAGAAAGGCTCGTGAACCTCTACCTGAAAATGGGACAGAAAAAGGAAGCTGAAAAAGAAACTCTGGAGATCAAGCGCCATTCAAAGCCGGGCGAACCCGGAAGGCAGGCCCTTGGGCTGATCTACCTTCGTGAGGGGAAGCTGAACGAATCCATTGAAGAACTTGAGCTTATTGTCAAGGCATGGCCCAATGACTACAAATCGCGGTACTACCTTGCCTCTGCCTATGAAAAAAAGGGAAACACGGAAAAGGCCCTGGAACACTTCGGGATGATCAAGGCCGGTTCGGACTATTACACCAATGCAAGGCTGCACATGGCTTACCTGCTGCAAAACCAGGAAAAATATGATGAGGCCATCAAAATCCTGGAGGAAATCATCACTGCACTTCCTGACAAAGCTGAAGCATCCCTCATGCTGGCGTCAATCTATGAGGAACAGAAAAAATACGACGAAGCGATTCCCATTGTCAAAGAGGGGCTCCGCCATACACCCAGGAATGTGGACCTTCTCTTCCGCCTGGGTGTGCTGTACGACAAGAAAGGGGACAAAGACTCCTGCATCCGGGAAATGAAAGGGATACTGAACATAGACCCGAATCACGCTGAGGCGCTCAACTATATCGGATATACTTATGCTGAAGCGGGGATCAATCTTGATGAAGCCCTGGCCATGCTCCAGAAGGCACTCAAACTAAAGCCCGACAGCGGTTATATTATCGACAGCCTCGGCTGGGCTTATTACCAGAAAGGGCTCCTTGACAAGGCGTTGACATTGCTCCAAAAGGCCGCGAAGCTTACCCCGGATGACCCGACCATAAATGAACACTTGGGAGATGTTTACACCAAGAAAAAGATGTACACCGCCGCACTGGAGCGGTACAAAAGGGCTCTTTCTCTGCACCACCCCCACGAGGAACAAATCAAAGAAAAAATCAGGAAGCTGAACAAAACCATGGAGGGAATCAAATGAAGCAGGCGCGGGAAGGCAGCCGCTTCCTGCTGTTCTTTTTCTTTCTAATAATGGTCTTCTTGCTGCCGGCCTGTGTCCCGCCCGCCTTCCTCGGCCCGCCGCTTCCTCCTTTCTCAAAGGAAGAGATATCCACTCTCATGGGCCACCTGACCGCCCAGGCGAGTCTCGTGACGACCCTTTTCTGCACGGGGACATTGACTTCAACAAATGGAGCAATAGAACAGGAAGCAAACATAACAATCGTGGGGAAGCGGAGTCCCTTTCAGGTGAAAATGGAAATAACCCACCCATGGGGCTCACCTGTTGCAAATCTCCTTATAGACAATGACCGTTTCACCCTTGTATTTTTCCCTGAAAAACGGATTTACTCAGGATCGGTTGAAAAAGGGGTCCTGCGGCGCTCGTTTCCGGTCCCGCTGACCCCCTCTGCCGTATGGGGATTTGTAAGAGGATATCCGCCGGTACCTGGCTATGAAAAGGCCGTCTCACCGGCGAAGGGGGTCATTCATCTCCTTAACGGGAAACACACATTGCTCCAGCGTCTTGAACTGCAATCCTCTCCCCTCACCCCGCGGTCATGCTCTTTTCCTGCAATCGGGATAACCCAATATTACAGCGCAATTGAAAAAGACGGGCCGGTGGAATTCGCCCGGAAGGTTATTCTGAAGGATACCGTACGCAAAAAAACCCTCACCCTGCAAATCAAGCGTGCCCTGTTTAACCCTCGCCTCCCCTCGGATGTCTTTCAAGTGGCAAAACCGGAAAATTTTAAGGCTATTGATCTCTCCTGGGAAAACCCGCAACAGCAATAGTCCGGCAAGCATCCAACCCGCTTTTCTCACTCTTTGAACCCAATCTCGTGGAATTCAGCGGTCTCCAGGTCCACTCGCAGCATTCTGTTCCTGAGAAGCCGCCCCTTGTTCAAGAGGATCTTGAGCGTCTCCATGACCTGGAGGGCTGCTACCAGGGACGGGGTGACCGCCGGGACACCAAAAACCGCCTCCGGACGTTTTTCTGAATCCCATGGAGCACTTTCTTTTCCATACAGGAGCTCGAAACCCGGATCCCCCGGTAAAATCGACATAACCTGCCCCTCGAACCCTGCAACGGCACCGTGGACCAGGGGAACCCCGAGATCCCTCGCAAGGTTTTCAATAATGAAGCGATCAGCCACATTGTCAAGGGCATCCACCACGACCTGGCATCCTGCCAGGATTTTTCTTCCGTTAGACCGGTCCAGTCGAACCGCATGGGCGATCACATCCACACCCGGATTTACTGCAGCCACCGCGGAACGAGCCTCAAGGGCCTTGGGCATACCCCGGTTCCTGACCGTTGAAAGGGCCTGGCGATTCTGATTGGTCTCATCAAACGAATCTCCATCAACAACCACCAGACTGCCAACCCCCAGTCTTGCAAGGAGAAGGACAACATGTCCTCCCAGGCCCCCTGCGCCTATAACAGCCACCCTGGACTCCGCCAACTTCAGTTGCATGGCCGGTGTGACAGAATCCCGATTGCGAAGATACCGATATGGAATAATCCCCTGCTTGAGTGCGGCGACATAGATGCTCGCATGGTTCAGTCCATATTCGGAGCAAAGCGTCTCAACATCCTCCTCCTGCAGGACATTCACAGCACGCCCTGCAGGATCCTTTACCATGCAGGCGCGGGCTTGCAGAATTTCCCCCGCAAGGGGACCCGATTTCTCATTTCCTCCCAGAGATTGTTTCCTCTTCATTTTTTCTTTTTGTCTCCGCCTTCTTTCCTTCCCTCCATATCCCGAGAAACGCCCTGTAAGGGCCTGGAGTGCCATACGGTAGGAAGGCTATCCGATCCCCCGGATGGACCGGGTCATAGATATTCTGCACATGCCCGTTACAAAAAACCGCCTCTACCTCTTCGGGAGGAAGCCCCACCTTGCGCGCAAAGTCAAAGGCCCGGCCTTCACCCTCTTCCATGACCATTTCCATGGCCGGGGGAAGGCACCGCTCTTCCAGGTGGCGCCGCAGGTCCCCGAACACACGCACCTCGACTGTTTTCTCTTTCGTGTCACTTTCCATGCTATCCTCCGCCGACCGGGGGGAAAAGGGCAACCCGATCGCCCTCCCCCACGTGATGATCCGCTGCAACCCTTTTCCCATTCACCATGATAATCTTTACCGCTTCCACTGGTATTTTCAGGTCACTGCAAAGGTCTTCCACGGAAACAGGATGTTCAATGGCTTTTTCAAGCCCTGTCAAGGGATCGTAGTTATCCACATATTTCCGCAGTGATGAACTGAGAAAAATCTTGATAAACATGTCTTCTCCTTCGGATAAATTTGTTCCATTATCCCCGAGCCCCTCTGAAGTGTCAACAGGTTCCTCAGACCAAAGCTTCTGTCAATTTTGACCTAACCGATTGATTATTTATTGAAAAACGCCTTGAAAGACCCATTTTTTTGTGTCATCATAACAAATGGTCAAAGGCTAAACCAGCATGGCTGGACCAAAATAAGCCCAGCCACCCCCGGACATGAAAATATAGTCCGCATATTCGGCCGCCGCCGGGGGTATTTTCACGGTAAAGGCTCAAGGTGAAAGGCCAGAAACCAAAAGCTGATTGCTGGTCGGCTAACAGCCGTTTGAGAGGATTCAATACATTATTAACAACGCAACTATAAAAGGAGGCTGCCATGTTTAAAATCATTCGTGTCAACATGTCTGATCTTTCAATCAACGTCGAGGATATCCCCGAGGAGTACCAGGGACTGGGCGGAAGAGGACTTACCTCGGCCGTCGTCGCTAAGGAGGTGGACCCTACCTGTTCACCCATCGGCCCGAATAACAAGCTTGTTTTCGCTCCGGGTCTCTTAGGCGGGACAAACTGCGCCAATTCAGGCCGTATTTCCGTTGGTGCCAAGAGTCCTCTCACCGGCGGTATTAAGGAGTCAAACTCCGGAGGTCAGGCCGGCGGGTATCTATCGAGACTTGGCATTGCCGCCATCGTTGTCGAAGGCATGGCTGAGCAAGGAAAACTCTATAAGCTCTATGTGGGCAAGGACAAACAGGAGCTCTCAGCGGCGGATGATCTCAAGGGACTGGGCAACTATGATACCGTCGACAAGCTGAAAAACGCATTCGGAGACAAGGCCGGTTTTGTGAGCATCGGCCAGGCAGGGGAAATGAGGCTTCCGGCAGCCAGCGTGGCCTTTACCGACCGGGAAGTCAGACCAACGCGGCATGCAGGCCGTGGAGGACTTGGTGCGGTCATGGGTTCCAAGGGACTCAAGGCAATCGTGATCGACCCTGCCGAGGGCGAACTGGCCCCGCTGGTGGACAAGGAGGCTTTCAAGGCTGCTGCCAAACGGTTCGCCAAGGCCCTGCAGGACCATCCGGTTACCAGTCAGGGATTGACCAATTACGGCACCGATGTCCTCATCAACATCATCAATGAGGCTGGCGCCCTTCCCACCCGAAACTTCAGCTCCGGCCGGTTCGAAACTGCTGACAAAGTGGGAGGGGAATCGCTCAATAAAATTACGCTGGAGCGGAAGGGTAATCCCAGCCGCGGGTGCATGGCAGGATGCATCATTCGCTGTTCCGGGGACTACCTGGACCAGAACGGCAACTTTCTTTCCAAGTGGCCTGAATATGAGACCGTCTGGGCCTGGGGGCCAAATTGCGGTATCGATGACCTTGATGCCATCGCAAGAATGGACCGGGCCTGTGATGATTTCGGGTTGGATACCATTGAAATGGGCAATGCCATTGCAGTGGCCATGGAAGGAGGCGTGAAGGCTTTTGGTGATGTTGCCGGTTCAGAAGAACTCCTTGCCGAAGTCGGCAAAGGCAGCCCCATGGGACGAATATTGGGTTCAGGAGCGGGCGCTGTGGGCAAGGCCTTTGGCGTAAGAAGGGTACCCGTGGTCAAGAACCAGGCATTGCCGGCTTATGACCCTCGCGCAGTGAAGGGAGTCGGTGTCACTTATGCTACTACCCCCATGGGCGCGGACCACACGGCTGGATACGCGGTCGCAACCAATATCATGAACGTGGGAGGAAGCCTGGACCCCCTGAAACCTGAAGGGCAGGTAGAACTCTCCAAGGGCCTGCAGGTAGCAACAGCGTTCATTGATACTGCCGGTCTGTGCCTGTTTGTGGCCTTTCCGGTCATGGACATGCCGGATGCACTGGTCGCTGTCGTAGACATGCTTAATGCGAAGTATGGTCTCTCCCTTTCCGCGGATG
>QMLQ01000049.1 GCA_003646815.1 Deltaproteobacteria bacterium
GGGCTCGGGAAAGAGTACACTTTTGAATATCATCGGTGGACTGGACCGGCCCACTTCGGGTACGGCCCGTGTGCAGGGGCGGGACTTGTCTGAAATGAGCGGTACCGATCTCAGCCGCATGCGCCGTGACTGTATCGGGTTCATTTTCCAGGCCTACAACCTCATCCCCGTGCTCACAGCCCTGGAAAATGCAGAATACGTTCTCATGCTTCAGGGTGTTCCAGCCAGGGAACGGGAGGAGCGGGTCCGCGCTCTTTTGAAAGAAGTGGGGCTGGAAGGGATGGAACACCGATTTCCCCGGGAGCTTTCAGGGGGGCAGCAGCAGCGGGTGGCCATTGCCAGGGCCATTGCATCGGAGCCGGCCCTGGTCCTGGCGGACGAACCTACCGCCAACGTGGATTCCAAGACAGCCAAAGGTCTGCTGGAACTTATGCGGCACCTCAACGAAGAAAAGGGAATCACCTTTCTTTTTTCGACCCATGACCAGGCGGTTATGAAACAGGCGAAACGCCTCATCATCCTGCAGGATGGCCACATTATCCATGAGGACCACAAGGGAGAAAAGACCAGCCCGGACTCTCGGAACGGAAAAAGGTTTTCTCCCCAACCTCTCGAGTGATCTTATGACAGCTCCCGCTCTGAGGGCGGGGATGAACAAGAAGGAGGAGGCGTTATGTGGGACATCCTGATTTTGATTCATTTTTTGGCGAAAGGAAATCAGATGATAGGAAATTTGGAAAAATGACACCCGAACACCGCCATGGAACTTTTCACCTCTCCATCATTTCGCATCTTGTTCTGCAGTTGTTGTTCCTTTTGTCAGGGATAAACAGTGCCATGGCACTGGTGGGGGACACTGAAGGCGGGCTGGGCGTGGATGGCAGCTTTCGGACAATCGGGGCCTTGACACACAACTACGAAAACCAGGCCCTCTTTGAAAAAGATACCAACGATTATCTGCAATCAATTCTGAGGCTCACCGCAGCCGGGCGCCCCTTCCAGAGAGTGTCATATGAGGCGCACCTGGTCACCGCCTTCACCTACACCAGTGCCCGTGGGCCGGGAGGTGGTTCAGGATTAAGGGCCAGCGGTGGAAAGACCAGGTATCGGGCCTTTGATACGTCCTGGGATTTCATTGACAATGAGGAGAACAGGACCGGGGGTGTCTGGCTGGATCGATTTAATGTGAAGGTGGGATTTCCCCAGGCGGATCTCACTATCGGCCGCCAGGCCATCACCTTCGGCAAGGCCTTTTTTTGGAACCCGCTGGACCTGTATCTCCCTTTTGACCCGGCGCAGTTTGACCGGGACTACAAGGCCGGGGTAGACGCGCTTCGCCTCGATATACCGCTCGGGCTTTTCTCGGGCGTCAACCTGATCTATGTCCTGGGCCGGGAACTGGACAGCGATAATCAGTATCCGGAAGATCGAACCCTGGATGCATCCTGGTCTGGTTCCTCAATTCTGTTGAGGGGGTTTACGCATGTGGCTGGCTGGGACCTGACCCTGCAGGGAGGCAAAGTGTACGGTGGGTGGCATATGGGGGGAGGGCTGGTGGGCGAGATAAAGTCGTTGCAGGTTCGATTCGAGGCAGCCCAATTCTGGGCCGATGACGGGACCCTGCTGCCCCCGCCTAAACGGGCCCCACTCCTGGAAGACAACCTGACCGCGGTGGTCGGCCTGGGGCGTCACTGGCCGAGTTCCCTGGACATTCAAGTGGAGTGTCTTTTTAACGGGGGAGGCGAGTCGCATGATATCACCCTGGGTCTGGAGCGCGCTGAACGTGGGGCTGTTTTCCATGCCGGGCGGATTCTTGCTGGTATCACAGTTTCGTACGAACTCACTCCCCTGATCCTGGGGCAACTGGCGCTGCTGCAGTCCCAGACAGACGGATCCACCCAGATCCAACCAACCCTGAGATGGTCCACGAGCGACAACTCCGAACTTCTCCTGGGTGCGAGCATCAACTGCGGCGACCGTCCCACCCTGGATCCGGTAAAGGGTATCGTGTTTGAAAGTGAATTCGGATCTTATCCCAACTACTTTTTTGCGGAGTTCAAGGCGTATTTTTAGCCGGCATTTTTAACGGAATCCTTCACAGAAGGCGTGGATGTTTATGCCTAGGTCGTTATAGTTGTACCCTCCTTCCAGGAGGGCGTATCTCCTTCCCTGACAATACTCTTCTGAAAACGCTTTCATCATCGCGCCTATTTCCCGGTAGGCTCCGGTGGTGAGTTTTCCGCCCCAGTCATCCACATATTCATCAAATCCTGCGGAAGCGGCAATGATATCAAAATCGCCTGCTTTTTCCAGGACCGAGGCAATTTCAAGTAGATAGTCTTTCTCATTTCCGCTGGAGGGGTTGAGGATCCTGATCCCCTCATGGTCTCCAAGTATATTGATGTTGCCGTCCCCCCGGTGGAGGTCAAAATCCAGGATAAAGGCGCTCTGGATCTTTCCTTGGGCCATGAGTTTCAGAAGAGAAACGGCCATGTTGTTGAAAAAACAGAAACCCCAGCAACTGGTCCCGGAGGCATGATGTCCGGGAGGCCGAATGCACCCGAAAGAAGGTTCACCCGCAAAGGCAAGCTCAGCCGCCTTTATGGCCCCTCCGGCGGCCAGGGCGGCCACATTGTAAAGGGTGGGAGATCCCTTAATGGTCTTAATATGCGTGTCAGAATGGGCCCGTTGAAGATCTTCGTGGCCGGCCGGCTCAGGAGTGATGAATGTGTAATGAGGGTACTTCTTCAGCTCCCGGATGATGGGCTCCATGCGACCTGCGGCGGCGGCAGGATCGCCCGCATAAACACCGTAAAAAGCCTCGTGAAAAATGATATTCATCGGATCTCCCCTCCTGTATTACCTGATGCCATACTATCACAAATAACCTGACCTTTACTCAAGAATATCATGCAAGAACCCAACCCTATGAAAGACGCCTGCTTTTTCGTGGGCGTATCCTCTAAGATGCTATGGGAGGGCGAGGTCAGCCGTTTTCTTCAAACGCGTCCCGGAGAAGGATCGACTGGCGATCAAAAGCCTCTCGAGGGTTCTCCGGGTTTTTCATGAGGGAAATCTCCTGAGTGATAAGTCGAGCAATGTTGAGGATGTGTGCCTCTTTTTTTCTGGCTTCACGTTTATAGAGGGGGTGATCGCGGTTGATATAGATGATCGTTCCTTCGGTCATACATTCCGGCCCATTTTCACCCAGATGGTCCAGACAGCAGGTAACCCCGGCTGCACCGAACTTGAGCCTTCTTACTACCGCATTCGGCGTGGCGATTCGAAGCGCGGGTTTCTTTTCCTTCGTGGGTTTCTTTCCATCCGGCTCCTGCTCGGCATCTCCTTCAAGTGATTCCTGCAGTGCTTCTCCTTCTATGTCTTCCACTTTGATTTCCCCTGCCTGCTCCTTCGTCTTTTTTCCTTCAACACCCGTTTCCCCCACTCCTTTCACGCCCTTTTCGGCCAATGGAACGACCCCGAATGGAGAAAATTCAGGATTCATCACCAATGCGCGATGTATGCGCTGTAAAGCCTCTTTCACGGCACGGCTTACCTTTCGATTCTCACGTGCAGAGGCCAGTTGGTTGTAAGCCCTGCGCACCTCTGCTATGGTCCTCTCCATGGAATTAAGAAATGCCTTGTACTCTGATGAATCCTCAATGAATCCTGAGCGATCGCTGGTCAGGGGAAGGAAGTCGGCATTAATCTCTCCACGAATCCGTGTGGCCGCCTTTCCCCAGGAAGCCATATCAAAAAGCTCCCGCCGGACCGTCACCCCTTTTACCTTGATTTCTATACCCATGTCATCTTTGGACGCGCGATAGGCGGGAATGATGACAACCTCTCCATGGATGATACCGTACTTGGTTCCGTGCAGCACCGGAATCCGGTTCCCTGTCAGGTTCCTGGCTGTGACCCTGTACCCATTAACATAGACAGAGAAATCCCTTGCCCGAATAGGCACACCCTCGGCAATTTTTTGTTCGAGATCCTCCGGCCTGAAGGATTTTTTCAAGTCAACAAGCCGGACAGTGGTTCCATCGCCTTTCTTACGATCCGGATCCATTAATCTGAGAGGGATTTTCCACGATTCGCCCCCTTCCATCCATTGTGTCTTGTCAAAGATAACGCGCGCTGCAAAGGTTCCTTTTTGTGTAACAAGTTCGAAACGGGAAGCAGCAGCCAGACTGGCAAATTTGCCAATGCCGAACTGACCAATCCTGTCTCTCCCGAAGCGGGGAGATTTGGGATTAACGAGTTTCTCGTTTGAACCGACGCTGAAGTACTGCCTGAGTCCCTCCAGGTCCATCCCTTCACCATTATCCGCGACGACGATTTCATTTTCCGAGGTAGTAACATCCACACGTGTCGCATCCGCGTCGTAGGCATTGTTGACCAGTTCCCTGATTAATTCGATGCTCTGTTCGTAAAGCCGTTCTCCAATGGCGATAATGTGGCTTTTATCAACGGTGACCTCAAGGGAGGATGTCTCATCTTTCATGAGTCAGATGTCTCCTTTGGCTTTTGATGAACGACCATTAGGCCTGCAAGTATAGGGATGAAAGTTCAGGGAGTCAAATGGAAAGAAATGAGCCCATGCCCAGGTCACTGGGTGTGGAAAAAGGATTTCAAGCGGCGTGGATAATCAGCGGTCATGAGTCCTGGAGTTTACCCTGCTATCGGAGGATCAGGACAGAAGACTCACTTCCCTTGATTAATTTATCTACTTTCCCCTTGGGGAAAACTTTTTCGAGTATTGACTTTTTTCCCATCCACAACGCCATGAGCCCCCATTTGGCCTCTTGGGTGATGAACGCGCCCAGTGATGAGAGCTCCACAATCTCGACCCATGGCTCAATATCCCGCGCGGTGTAGTAACGCAGGATGGCGTCCATCTTCTTCTCTACTTCAACCTTGAGTTCTTCTCCTTCAGTCAACCCGATAATGACGAGTTTCGCCTTGTAGAGGGTGACCAGTTGGTTGATCATCTCCAGGGATTGCTGACTTACCAGGTCGTGATCCAGGCAGCAGACAATCTTATTCACCTGCTTTTCTTCCTTTGCAACCAGGACGGAGCATGGAGCATCATTGACTATTTTCTGCGGAAGGATGCGAGAGTCTTCCCATGTGCAATCTCTTGCCTGGTCGCACCCCAGGACAATAAGGTCACTTTCTTCTTCTTGCGCCTCTGCCAGGATCTCTTTAATGGGATTGCCGATTCTTATTTTGGCTTTCAAGTCTTTCCTTGCGGTTTTTGCCACATACAGTTCTTCCCAGACACCTTTTGTGACCTCAATCAGTTCGTAGCCGAATTCACGCTGGAGATACGGGCATTCCTCTTCTTTGAAATGCTGAAGGAATGTTTCACGAAGTTCACGCACTGCCTTTGGCAAGGGATCATTCACGGTCCACTCCCTTGCCGCTGGTCCCGATGTGGGAATTGTTGCATGCACCCCGAGGAGAGTGACGTTTGCCCAGGTGTTTGCAGCCAGCCTCGCTACCTCCCTGACTGCATGAGCACTGTAAGGTTTCTCATCAACTGCAATAAGAATTCGCATTTATGCCTCCATTTTTCCCGTTGTTCTACTGCCAGCACAGCAGCACTGCCGAGGGAACCCTGCTCAAAACTTCCAGCATGGGGCTCTTTCTGGCAGGCTGACGTGTTAGACACGCCATCACCAGGCCATAGTCCTGGAGAGAATCAGCAATTCCTGATGGGACATCGCGCATTGTTTTGACCTCAGAGGGTGGACGTCCTGCTTCTGTAAGCATGTTGTTTGTCTTTGTGAGGATGCTGCTTTTTTTTCCTGAAACCGGGCTCGCTGCGTCTTGAGCGTCTTTTTTGAAACTCAACCGCCCGGGTTTTTGAAGGATCATGTGGAGCAGATCAAATTTTAATTGTGCTCCTTCAAACAGTTTTGAAAAAACAGAAACAAGTGATGGGAGATCCGTATGGTCATCGATGACCAGTGCGATTCTATTTAGCGCGACAAGGTTTTTTACAAGAAGCAGGGGACAGTCCATTTTCTTGTAGAGCTTTGACCGCATCCTGTTTTCAAAGTGGGACGTATCGAAGGAGAGGAGAATCCCTTCCACCAGGAGGTCATAGGATCCTTCTTCCAGTTCCCGCAATATCTCGGCCTCGTGTTCGCCCACTATCATCTTGGGTGAGCTAAGGGTGGGGCACGATGCCCTCTCTGCGTTGATGAGCTGGGATATTTCAGCCTCAGCGGTTCCGAGCAACCCTTTCTCCCAGGTCCTCCTTACCCATCCCGTGCCGGGAGGGTTCCCCTCTGCATCAGCCTCTTCAACATGAATTGTCCTGATATCCATATCGACCATGCTCGCCATCTGACAGATGTATCTGAGGGCGATACTGGATGCCAGGTCCGCATTAAGAGAAACAAGTGTCTTGATCATAAGCTCCCACCTCTATATTGAGTATATTTAGCGTTACATTGGCAAGGGCCCGGAATACTGCTATCTTATCTTTTCTCCTGTATTTTCTTTTCCGCTTTTTTCACGGTGCCAAGGATTTCTCCGAGTTTGAAAGGCTTGGCAAGAAAATCAAATACACCCTTCTGGAATGACTCCTTAGCTGTTTCCATGGTGGCGAATCCCGTAATGACGATGACCTCGGTGGATGGGGAACGATCTTTCACCTGGGTCAGGAACTGCATACCGTCTATACCTTCCATTTTCAGATCGGTGATGACGATGTCAAAATCCCTTTGCTTGACCCGATCAGACGCCTCTGCGCTTCGAGTAAATGTTTCTACCTCATAGCCAGCTTTTTCGAGCGCAGGTTTCAATCGTTTGAGAACAATTGCTTCATCGTCCAGGATCAATATGGTCGTTTTTTGCCCGGTGTTCATGTTGTCCCCTCCATTTTATTAGCACGATCATTTTTTTTCATCAGGCGATCAAATTCTTCCACGAATCGTTCAATATGGTGGTCACTATCCATCTTTATATCAAGTTGCCGGGTAAACGCAACCAATTGCCCGATGATATGGACCTTTCTTTTCATGACGTTCAGTGCAAGCTTCTTGACCCGCCCCACCACGAGGTCCCCACGCAGATCCACGCGAAAGTCTTGTTTTGCCAGGACCTGGGCGATAAATTTAACTCTCCTGGATCTTCTTGTCTGATCTGTGACGCCCCCGAGGAAGCGAAAATAGGCATAATTATCATTGATGTTTTCGCTGATGTAGGCATCAATCATATTGAAATGGTAGCCGAGGCGCAAGCTTATATTTGCATACGCTCTTGAGATAACGGCAAGATTTTGGCCAATAAATTTAGGGCTGGCAAGATTTGAGGAAAACGTTCTCGTGAGGCTGGACATGAAGCTGCCGAAGTCTACCGACATAGGTTCGGAACTCCAGAACCCGGGCATGTTTAAGCCGGATAAAAACGCCTGCATTGGTATTGACGAGATTTGCTCCGGACGAACGGTTTCGGAGCCTGTTTCTTCTGTCAGCCCTCCTCCTATGTCAATGACCACAAGATCGAGTGGAACCTCAGATTGAAGCTTTCTACTGGGAGCCTCAGGATCACGGTGATGGTGATAATTGAGATCAATAAGCTCTTCCACTGCTTTTTCATGGATAAATCGAGTGATATCGTGAAAAGACCTGCAGGCCTGGGGAACAAAGTTTCTGTCGAGATGATCCACTAGATTCAAGGGGGAAATTTTTTTCAAAATACGGCGGAGGAGCCGGTATTCATAGGTCTCTTCAAAGGCCTCTTCTGAAAAGCGGTAGTACAGCAATTCCTTCACAATTCCTGCATATACAACATTAGCTTCAGCATCCAGGGTAACGAGTTGTCCAGGCTTGAGGCGTTCGGTCGCTATTCCTGTATTAACGATAGTCGGAACCTTGAACTCCCTGGCAATGGTAGCCATATGGCCGGTTGTACTTCCTATATCGGTTATAATACCGTTTGCCTTTCTTACTGCTTTTGCAAACCTGGGCGATGTTTGCCTTGCCACAAGAATCGCCCCCTGGGGAAAGCGTTCAAGATCCTTGTCATCTTCCACCATGAATACCTTGCCGCTCCCGATTCCATTCTGAGCAATTACTCCTTTTTGGGCAAAAATCACCGTATATCCCTCGACCAGTGAACAAATATCTTCGAGCGAACACGTGAAGCCACGCATGATATTGAGCTGGCGAGCCTGGAGAATAATAAGTTTCCCGTTTTGATCAAAGGCCCATTCAATATCCTGTGCCTTCTTGAAGTACCTTTCGATCAAGAACCCGGCTTCCGCAATTTCCTTGATTTCCTTGTCAGAAAGGCAAGCGCTGGTTTGCAATTCTTGAGGTACCGATTGTATTTCACAGCCTCCGCCTTCTTTGGGCACGAGACTTTCTGTTTTTCGGACGATATCGATGGCTGTTGTCTCATAGGGAGGCTCTCTGGAGACGGTATATTGATCAGCTCGTACTTTGCCGGATACCACGGGGGCGCCGAGGCCCCAGGTTGCCGTGATCAGCAGGACATCTCGTTCGGGATGGAGCGGGTCCAGGGTGTAAAGGACGCCGCTCTTGGAAGCGTTTATCATGTTCTGGCAGGCCACTGCCATTGCTATTTCCTGCTCGCGAAATCCCTTTTCCTGCCTGTACTGCATTGCAGAGGGTGAATAGGTGCTTGCAAGAACTTCCTTGTAACAATTCAGAATATTTTCCTGGGGTTGGTTAAGAAGGCTCAGGTATTGGCCCGCGAAAGTATGCTCGGTATCTTCACCCCGGGCACTGCTGCGAATGGCAAGATTGAGGTGTTTTTGGCCGCTCAGTTCCTGTAAATGGGCCAGCCCATTTTCAATGGCCTTTCTGGTTTTATGCGGAACGGTTCCGGAAAGTATGAGGGATTGAATATTGTCGGAGGCATCTTTTCCGGAAAGCTTCCCTTCTGACCATGATTTTGTCAGCTCATCCATTTTTTCCACGAGGTTGTTATGCTCAAGAAAGGATTGATAAGCCCTGGTGGTGATGGCGAACCCGTCCGGGATTTCGAGACCAAGCTGGTTTTTCAACTCTGCGATGTTGGCATTCTTTCCTCCTACCACATCGGCAAAGTCACGGGTTATAAGTTCATAACGCATCACGTAGTCAGTATGGGGAATGACCAGTCTGCCGGCGAGTTCCTCTTCTATCTCACTGTTTATCCTGCTGAATGCGTCATTCAGTGCAAGGTATTTTCTCGGTGCGAGGCTGTGCAGGTTATAAATGAGCTTGGAGACGAGGTCGGACATCTGCTGGCAGGTTGACTCTATATATTGTCGGTCAAATACATAATCCCCTCCCAGTTTATCTCCCATGTCTGCCATGAGTTCCAGGACCCGGTTGTTGAGTTCCAGGATTTTCTGGAATCTTGAAAAGAGGGCCGTGAAGGGGAGCCTCTTCCCGGATCCCCGGCCGGAACCGAAGATCTTCCCGGCCCAGTCTCGCAATGCAGCTTTCATGTTATGTGATCGATCCTGGGAAATCCTGCCCCTGGAAAAGAAGACAGGTATCCATTGTTGTTGTGTTCTCCATGAAAGGTTTGTTTTTCCGATTCAATGTTACACGTGAATGATATAAGAGTCCAGGTCTCACCTCACAATTGATGACTCCCGACTCATGACTCTCGACTGTCTCAGTGCCCCCCTTTGGCTCCCTTGAAGATCAGGCCCGTAAAGAGACCGGCGATAATGGCCACCACAACCGCCAACACCCCGTAAAGCGTTGCGTGATGAAAAGCCAAAAAGGAGAGGGTGGCTGGAAAACCGACCTCTTCCGCAGTGATTGACTGCTCTGCGCTGGCAACAATTGACGCATCCCTAATTGCATAAACCTGTACGGTGTAGGTTCCTTCGGGGATATCTGACGGAATAGACATGGTGGCCGCAAAAGGTTTCATGGATCCGGTTGTGCTTCCGTAGCGGATCCTGTTTTTCTGGACCCCATAAAGTTCTGCACTTTCCTTTAATTTCCTGAAATCCTTGAAAAGTTTCTCCTTATCTTCCGAGGCGGGGACAATGACAGCCTTTTCTTCAAGTGTGCCGAAGCCAAGCCCGATTTTCCGCCAAGCCTCATGGTCACCTCTCGAGAATTTTTCAAGGTCCGGTGAAGGGAGAAGGAGAAAAACTGACGGAATGTTTTTAAATTCAACCGCACCCATGTTCATCCACAGAAAACCCAGGGCACGGCCCTTTTTTTTCAGCTTTGTGTCGCTGTAATGACCCAGCAATCTGATTAAGACTTCAGCGTCTGCTGGGATTTTCCCTGTGACGGAAATTGTGGTTCCATTGTATGTTGCGCCCATGGCGATATGATTTGGCTTCAAATTTACCTGCAGCGATTGCGCTGCGGTAAGTGCGGTGGGGTGAAGCAGTATACTGCTGACAAAGACTGCGAGAATGATTTGGAAATTTTTTTTCAACATGTTAGTGCCCTCCTATATATGCCAGCAAAATGCTTGGTTCAAGCAAGAGGCCGAGCAACATCTTGACCATAACAATAAGGACAAGGGAAGCAAGGATAATCTTCAGCTGATCTCCCTTCAGTTTTTTGCTGATTTTGGCGCCGAATTGGGCCCCCAGGGTGGAGCCGATAAGCAGGATCAGGGCCAGTACGAAGTCAACCGTGTGATTGCTTCGGGCCTGCATGATTGTGACGTTTATGCAGGTGAACAGGATCTGAAAAAGACTGGTGCCCACAACCACATGCATGGGCATTCGCAGGAGATACACCATCACCGGGACCATGATAAAACCGCCTCCCACACCCATGATAGCAGCCAGGATACCTACAAAGATTCCCAGGACTAGCGGCATAAGGACAGAGAGTTCCACGCCTGACTTTGCAAAATAGGTTTGCCAGGGGAGCTTTTTTAAGAGACGGGCATACCCGGATTCTTTTTTGGGTGCTTTTCTTATGGGCTCTTGCACCTTCTCCTTTTTCAGCCCCTGGAGGCTTTCCATGAACATGTAGATGCCCACAAACCCCAGCATAAGCACGTATGTTATCTGGATGAGAAAATCGGCATTTCCCATATGGCGCAGAACCTTGATAATCTGGACGCCCACAGTCCCCCCTATAACTCCACCGATGAGCAGGAGGATTCCCATCTTGAAATCCACGTTTCCCAGTCGATAGTGGGCAAGGGTGCCGGAAGTTGATGCTCCAACGATTTGATTTGAATCGGAAGCCGCCGCCACTGTCGGGGGAATTCCGATGGTGATCAAGAGAGGGGTCATCAGAAAACCGCCGCCAACACCAAAGATTCCCGAAAGGAGCCCCACGAAAGCTCCCAGGCCGAAAACCAGAATGACATTTACACTATTTCCCGCTATTGGTAAGTACAGGTGCCACATCGTCATCTCCTTTTTTTCTTTTCTTTTTCTCCATGTGAGCTTGAAAGGGCCGGTTTTTCATGCACCACTTCGATCCGGCAATTGATCCTATGCCGGATTTTTTCCAGCAGGCTGGAGAAATGTTCGGTTGCCTTTCCCCGGGGTGATTCAACGACCAGGAGCGTGACCTTATTTTCCTGGGAAAATCTGATCAACTCGCTTTCAAAGTTGCCATACGTCAGATAATAGTCTACCGCAATGCCCTCGGAACGGCCCTCTTCGATCAATGATTCAATCTTTTTCCTGAGAGAAGTTTCGATCTCTTTATCGGAATGACCTGTTGATCCGAGTACACGGTCAACCACCAGGAGAAAAGAGACTCTCGCCCCGATTCGTTTCGCCAAGTTGAGGGCATGAACGCCGGCCCAGAAGCTGGTATCTGGAGAATGTATTCCCACCAGAATTCTTTCCATAAAAAATCCACCTCTGCCAAGCCTATCAGCAAGAGATATGCCAACATAAAAAGATAGTTATATCAATCAGATGCAAAGAATAGGGATATCTTGCAGTGATTTTGTGTTTCAGGATGAAACAAATATGTTGCTTGTAAGATTATACAAAGGGAAACAATTGGTTAACGCAGGAGCAGGCTGATTTAATGTTTCAAAATGGAAAGCTATCTTTTTACCAGGCCATGTTTTTTCATTTTCCTCCACAGGGTTGTGCGGGGGAGGTCTAAAATTCTGCTTGTGAGGGTCTTGTTGTCACCGGTTTTTTCCAGGACGGCCATGATATGTCTTTTCTCCATTTCTTCAAGAGTCAGGATTCCTTGGCCGTCCAGGGTATTGAATTCCAGCTTTTGGAGATCAGGGGGGAGGTCCGTCACCTGGATGGTCTTTCCTTCAGAAAGAGCTACTGCTCGCTGGACAATGTTTTCCAGTTCCCGCACATTGCCGGGAAAATCATAGTGCATGAGAATATCCATGGCCTGTGGGGAGATACGGACCGCCGTTTTCCCAAAGGGGTGACTGTATTTCTTGATAAAAGACGATACCAGAAGGGGAATATCTTCCTTCCTTTCCGCAAGCCTCGGAAGCGTAAGGGCGACAACATTAAGGCGATAGAAAAGATCCTCACGGAAATTCCCCTCTAGGCAGGCTGCCTTTATGTCCCTGTTGCTAGCGGCAACGATCCTGATATCGAGGTCTATGGGTTTGGTTCCTCCTACCCGGAGGATGCTTTTTTCCTGGATGACCCTGAGGAGCCTCACCTGCATGGAAAGAGGCATTTCACCGATCTCATCTAGGAATACCGTGCCGCCCGCCGCTGACTCAAGAAGCCCTATCTTGGTGAGTGTGGCTCCGGTGAATGCCCCTTTCTCATGGCCGAAAAGCTCGTTGCAGATGAGCTCCTCCGTAAACCCTCCGCAGTTAAAAGAGACGAAAGGGCGTTTTTTCCGGGGGCTCAATCGATGGATGGACCTGGCAACCAGCTCTTTCCCGGTGCCGCTCTCTCCCTGAAGGAGGACATTGCAGTCCACGGGGGCGACTTTCTTCATCATGGAAAACAGTTCACGCATAGGAGCCCCGGTCCCGATGAGCTCCTCACCAAAGTCAGCTGCTTCCAGGGCCTCCTTCAACCTGCGGTTTTCTTGCCGCAACCGTATTTTTTCCTCTGCCCCTCTGGCAAGGGATCGGATTTCATCCAGTTTGAAAGGTTTGCCCACATAGTGATATGCACCTTTCTTGATGGCCTCTATAGCAGAATCAATGGATCCATGGCCCGTAATAATGATGACCTCAACGCCGTCATAGTGTGCGGTGACTTGGGAGAGAATTTCCATGCCGTCAATGTCGGGGAGACCGAGGTCCAGGAATACCAGGTGAAAGGGCTCTTCCTGCATTCTCTTCAAGAACGGCACTCCCATGAGAAACGTTTCCGCCTCATAACCGTCGCTTTCCAGGTGCTTTTTCAGGCGTCGGCAGACGGTGGCTTCGTCATCAATGATTGCTATCCTTGTTTTTTCCTTCAACACTTTGCTCCTGATCTTTGGCTATGGGAAGATAAATGGAGAATGTGGTCCCTTTGTTGAGTTCACTCTTGACCTCGATATATCCGCCATGGTTTTTCACTATTGCATACACGAGGGAGAGCCCGAGACCGGTACCTCTGCCGACCTCTTTGGTGGTAAAAAAAGGATCAAAAATATGTTCCATGTCTGAGGATTTTATGCCGCTTCCCGTATCGGTGATATCAGTCCTGATGTACCCGTCAGATCCGTTTTCCACGTGGATAGCGAGCTTTCCTCCGTTGGGCATAGCCTGCATTCCATTTGCCAGTATATTCAGGAAAACCTGCTCTAGGTCCTGGCGTTTTCCCATAATGGGCGGCAATTTTTCAGGGATGTTTTTTTCCAGTTCAATACCTGTTATCATGATCTGATTCTTAATGAGCTTTAATGTTCTATCGATGACCTCCGAAATGGTCAACCGCCTTAGAAACGGCTTTTCCGTTCTAGAGAATTCAAGCAGGTTCTTTACCACCTGGCTTGCCCGGTCTGCCTGGGTGAGGATATCCTGGATGAGTTCATCCACTTCCGGATTGGACATGTCAGCGCAAACAATCTGCAGTGTTTCGGCGGTCAAAGAAATATTGTTGAGGGGGTTATTCAGTTCATGTGCAATGCCGGAGGTGAAGGTCCCTATGGAGGCCAGCTTCCGGGATTGAAGCAATTGTTCCTGCCGCGATTCCAGTTCCTGGGCCATCCTGTTGAACGCAGCGATAAGACGCGATATTTCATCCTTTTTCCCCTCCTGGTATTGAATAGGGACAAAACTGTCCCTTGCAACCTGTTCAGTAGCCCTCCGTACAAGCAAAAGGGGTCTGAGTATGCCCCGATTAACAAGGTGAAAGACTACCACGATAAGGATAATAAAAGCTGCAAGCGACGCAAAAGGGATGATAAGACTCCGAGCCAGGGCATTTTCTATTCTTCTCCGTTTTTTTCTCTTGAGGTCTTTTGCAAAATCCACAAGGGCCTTCCCGGTTTCCCTGATTTCTTCTACCTCAATATTGCCAATGCCGGTTTTTGCAATGGCCATGTTATCTTGCAGAATGCGCTTGTAATCTGCAAGATCACGGCGGAATTGATCGCAGGCCTGCTGACCGGCGACTCGGTTAATGTCATCTTGGAGATTGTTGCAGAGATTTTCGATTTTGAAAAAGTAGTGAACACTTTCATCCAGGCTGGCTGTGTCATGATAGTAGGTGAAGTTTTTTTCATAGCGGCGCAGCTCCAGGATATTGTTCAGGAGGTCATCAAAATTTTCAATGGTCACCAGTTTTTTTCTGAGACTCATGGTATTTTCATAGTAAAGGCCGGTCAGGATTCCCACAAAAACAAGGCAGAGAACAAAAAAGACGGTTATTTTCCCCCGAATGGTTTTCATTATGAAACTCCTTCCCGATTTATTCCGGACTAAAAAATGTCCCTACGGCGTGAAAAATTGTTGGAAGACAACGTTCACTCCTGTAAAAAGTGTTCAAGACTTTCTCCACAGTCAGGTATGTTTTTTATGGCAACTTGCCCTATTCATAGCATTTTTCCATGAAAACCGTTTGCTTTTTTGACTTATAGCACTATTTTTTTCATTGCACTACGCATTTTTTCAGTGCTCTTTTACGCCGGCATGTGCTAGAGCAAAAGCGCTGTTTTATTCTTGACTTATACATTCTCTTTTTCCTATGATTCATCAATTTGACGCTGTTTCAAAATGATCGACTATTCTGTTTTGATGATACTCAAGAGGAAGCTGACTAATGGAACCTTTGACCACTGAAATGATCCTCGTGATGATGATGATCGGGGTTGCGATTTTTTTGTTTATTGCTGAATGGGTACGGGTGGATGTGGTGGCGATTCTCATGATGGTGGCCCTGCCTCTGCTTCATCTTGTAACACCCAAGGAGGCCTTTGTCGGGTTCAGCAGTAATGCGGTGATTTCCATTATCGCGGTCATCATTATCGGTGCCGGCCTGGACAAGACCGGGTTGATCAATCGCCTGGTGCGGCCGGTGCTTCGGGTGGCCGGGAGGAGCGAATCGCGTGTGGTTATCGCCATATCATTGACCGTGGCGTGTATTTCCAGCTTTATGCAGAATATCGGGGCGGCCGCCCTGTTCCTTCCTGCTATCCAACGGGTGAGCAAGATGCTCAAGATCCCTTTGAGCAGGCTTTTGATGCCCATAGGGTTTTCCGCAATCCTGGGAGGGACCATTACTCTGGTGGGGTGCAGCCCCCTGATTCTCCTCAACGACCTCCTGGAGCCTTTTCATCTGAAACCTTTTCACTTGTTTGACGTCACGCCCATCGGTCTTGCCCTGGTGGCGAGCGGGATTGCCTGTTTTATCCTGTTCGGCAGGTTCATCCTCCCCAAGGGAAGCGCGGAGGCTGAGGAAGAAGGTGCAACGTCGGGGTTAAGAAATGCTCTGGAAGAACTGGGAGCACCATTTGAACTCCACACTCCCCCTGATTTTACCCACTACCGGGA
>QMLQ01000050.1 GCA_003646815.1 Deltaproteobacteria bacterium
AAAATCAATTTCTCTGTTGTCTTTTGTCTTGAGATAGTAAAGCTGCGCCTGTTCCCCGAAATAATCCTCGATATAATGGATCTCCTTCAATAAGGCACAGGCTGTCAGGTTTTCCAGTTTTATACCTGAATCTCCGATAACCTGTCCTGTATCATAAAAATAATACTTGGGCGCTTTGAGAATGGTGCGGGCGATGTTCCTGTGAAATGGTCCTACCCGGAAAATGACATACATATTTTCAAGAATGGTAAGCCACCTTTTGACTGTCTTGTCGGAGCACTGGAGATCCCGAGCCAGGGAGTTATATGAGACAGGATTGCCAACTCTTTTGCGCAGTAATTGGATAAGAGTTTCAATGGAGGTAATCTGCTGGACATTTTCAAGATCAATAAGATCTTGTTTCAGGATGATGTCCAGGTGTGAACGTTTCCACCTGTTATAAAATCTTGTGTTTCCTTCGAGATAAGGTTCGGGAAAACCTCCGACATCAAGCAATCGTTCAAGAACAGTTTGAAGATCGTCAGGGTTTTCTATTTTCTTGATTTCCTTCAGGTCGAGAGGATGCAGCCGAAACTGGAAGAAGCGGCCGGCAAGTGAGTCTCCGACTTTTCTGTATGTATCAAGCTTGGCACTGCCTGTGACAATGATCCTGGGCTGGACTCCCTCTGTATCATAAATGCCTTTGAGCCATGATTTCCAGTTTTTCAGTTTGTGAAGTTCATCGAATATTATGAGGTCCTTTGCTCTATCCCATGATCTTTCGAGAAAGCCTAACCGGTGTTCCGGATTATCAAAATTGAGGTAGTCGAAATTGTTGCTTAGCATTTTTGAAAGGGTTGTCTTGCCGGATTGCCGCGGACCGGTTAAAAGGACAATCTTTTTCTTTAAATCTTCCAGAATGAAATTTTTCAGATATCGTTCCATGCAGACCTTTTATCCCTTCATTCCGAAATAGTCAAGGCTTTTTCGGAATGCATGCCGGAATTTCGGGGACGTTGTTCGCTAATTACACTTACGCAGGGGAGAGGGAAATCATAGGTGATTGCTTATAGAGATCGCGACCGGAAGTCGCTCCTACGAAAAGAAAGGAGATTGTCCCTCCGAAAAGCGGGGAAAGAGATAGAGCGGAAAGGGGCACGCCTATTTTATGGCAACGAGGGTGATTTTCCTGTAAGGAAGAAGAGGTCAGTAGCTCAGGCAAGTAAGGTGGGCCCCCTCTTAGACTATTACGGCAGCTTTGACAGAAAATCCCAGCAGGGAACAATGTGCCGGCCGCGGTATCTTTTGAGGGTAACTTGGAATGCATGTTTTACCTGAAGACGTTCGGCAAAATAGGGAAGACTCTTTGATTCCTTTATATCGCTTGTTTTCGCCTCAACCAGGACCCATGGGCTACGTTCCTTCAGGAGCAGAAAATCAACTTCACGTTTGTTTCTGTCTCGCACATATCTGAGTTCAGCTTGAATTCCTTCTACATCCTGCAAGTAATGGCACAATTTCAATAGGTGGGTACCCAAAAGATTTTCAAGGCGCATTCCAGTTTCGGGGACTTCAGACCAGTCCCAGAAATATATCTTTCTCGCCTTACTTATTGATCGCTGTATCCTCTTCCCATACGGCCTGACTTGGAAAACAAAATGAAGCCGCTCCAGGATTTCAATCCAGGATTCCACGGTCTTGTGGTCTACTTCGAGGTCTTCCCTTAAGGCGTTTATTGATATGGGAGAACCGACTCTCTCAAGAAGGAGGTCCAGCAGATTTTCCAGCTTTGCAATACTGCGGATAAGCGTCAGGTCTCGGAGATCTTCATGCAATACACGCTCACGCCGATTTAGTCGCCATCGTTTTGCATCTCTTTCGTTTGCCTTTAAATAGGGTTCTGGGAACCCGCCTAACGTCATAAGTTTTTTGAGAGTTTCTTCTCCAATTACATCAGATTCGCTGATCCAGGATGAGGGGTCAAGGAGCTTTTTTATGTCTGGAGGGGAACCTCCTCTTGAGATCTCTCCGAGTGTAAGAGGGTGAAGACGGTAATGATAGGCCCTTCCGAACAGGGAATCACCGCCTTTTCGATAAACATCAAGCCTGGCGCTTCCCGTGACAAGTATGCTTTGCTTGTGTCCTTCGACATCAAAAAAACCTTTGAGCAGGCTTTTCCAGCCTGGAAATTTGTGGATTTCGTCCAGCACAACCACGGGAGCAGAGCGGGGCCAGTCGAGGGACCGGATAGCTCTTCTATGTTCAGGATAATCCCAATTTAAATATACTTCTTTTTTCCCCGATATTTCTGTGGCGATCTGGCGGGCTATTGTGGTTTTTCCCGCTTGTCTCGGTCCTGAAATAAGGACGAGCTTGGAAGGAAGGTCTGATTGAATGGAATGTTCAAGGTAGCGGTGCATGTGATAAATTTGGATGAAACACCTAAAATTGTCAAGACAAATTTGGATATAGGTCTAAAAATGATCCAGGGGACGTTGTTTCCTAATTACACTTACGCGGGGGAGTGGGGAATTATAGCCGATTGCTTATGGAGATCGTGACCGGAAGTCGCATCTGCGGGAAGGGGGAGACAAAATGGCAGGCTTTTTCTGGGGAAGTGTGGCTGAGAAGACACAGGTGAGGGAGTACAGGGTGTGTTAGGTAGAGAAGGGGAAATACGTATGGAAATGGTGACGGTGTCAGGTTTTCTATACTGCATTGCCTTGCCGGCCACATGATAATGATCTGAAGTGCACAGAATAGCAGTAAAAACAGGATCACCATATTTTGGCACGGAATGTGCTTTCATTCAGGGCTCAGAAGGAGTGCCCGCATAACAAAAACGGCGCACTTGATAACGGGAGGTGCTCCATGAACAGAAAAATCATCACCATAGTCCTGGCTCTTGTTCTCTTTGTCTGGGTTATTCCAGGTGTGGTTTTTGCCGAACCCAGGTTGGTCTGGGACCCGAGCAGTGGTGATGTGACCGGGTATCGAGTGTACTACGGACTCAGCCAGGGGAGTCATCCAAACAGCGAGTCTGTTGGGAATGTTACTGAATATCCCCTGAGCAGTTTACCACTGGAGGAAAACAAAACGTACTATTTTGTAACAAGAGCTTATAACGGGGCGGGGGAAAGCGGGGACTCAAATGAAGTCTCCTGGCACGTACCGGATATGACTGCCCCCTTGCCTCCCCAGGGGGTGACCGCCGAATAGCAGAAATCAGGACTGTAAAATGGTAGCGCTGCGGGAGCGGTGAGCCCTCCCAGGGGAAATGGCCCCTGGGTCCGCAGAAAGGGATGGTGTAAAAACGCCATCCCTTTCTGTTTATGGGGCCAACCTGACCGGAAAAGGCTTCCAGTGATTGCCCCAGGTCCTGATTTTATCTTTCCCCTTTTTTGCAGATACGCTGATCTGAATCGCACCGTCCCTGTCTGTCCTGAAAATTCGACATTTTTTCCGCCTGAGTATTTCTAATGTGGACGGATGGGGAAATCCAAAACGATTTTTCTCTCCGCAGGATACGATGCATACCCGCGGCACAACAGCTGCCAGAAATTCACGAGAATTTGAAGTCTTGCTCCCGTGGTGAGGGGAGAGCAATACCTGGGCTCTCATTTTCTTTGGGCCATTTTTCAGCATTATCTTCTCTCCCTGGCTTTCAATGTCCCCGGGAAAGAGAAAAGACCTGCCCCGGTAAGAGAGACGTAATACCAGGGAGCGGTTATTTAGAGACCAGCGCTTCCCGGGTATCTGCTGCCGGGGCGGAGGATGGAGTGTTTCTATCTGCACTCTAGAGATTTTCCGACCACGTGACAGGGAAACGGGTAACAGGGTGTCCATATTTCGGGAAGAGACAATGTTCATGAGCTCGGAAAAGGCAGCATCCCTGGAAGAATCGCCGTTGTACCAGAACTCCTTTGGATGAAAAGCCTCTGCCAGAAAGATCAATCCTTTCATGTGATCTGCCTGGGGATGACTCAGGACAAGATAGTCCACCTGTGTGATCTTCTGCTTCCAGAGATACGGCGCAATAACATTACGGCCCACATCAAATTCTGATCCGGGAAATCCTCCACCGTCTATGACCATCCTCTTCTTGCCGGGGAACTCAACCAGGGCAGCGTTGCCCTGGCCCACATCCAGGTAAGTGACCCGGAGGTCGCGATGGAAAGAGGTGGTGTGGATCCAGTAGATCGTGTCTAAGAAAATCGCCGTACAGATGAGCGCAAGAACAGGTTTTGTCCAGCGCCATTTTTTGAAGAAAAAGACGCAGAACAGGAGGCCGTAGAAAAGCCCTGTTTCCATTGCAGTTGGTGTTACCATCCAGAGGCTGGCAAAAGGGAAATGTGACCAGAACCTGATGATGGCCATCATGACGTGAACACCTGTCGCACCGATGTGAAGGATCAGGGCGGCAAGGAGAGGGCAGAGAGGAAGGAAAAGGGAAGCAAGAAGTCCCGCAGGGATGATCCAAAATCCCAGGAGAGGGATTGTGGTGATGTTGGCGGGGAGGGCGACGGGGGATACCCGGTGAAAATACTGAACGATCAAAGGGAGAAGGATGATCTGGGCGGCAAGGGATATGACCACAAGTCCCGTGAGGCCGCGCTTCAGTCTGAACCAAAGAGAGGTTATCCTGTTCAGGTTTTTGGCAGGAACGCTTTTTGTGGAAAGGAAGGGCGGAGCCAGCCAGAGGATTCCCAGGACCGCAGTGAATGAAAGCTGGAAACCAATGCTGAAAAGGGACATGGGTTCAATGGCAAGGACAATGAAGGCGGCAAGTGCCAGGGTCGACCAGATGTCTTTTTCCCTGTCCAGGAGGATGGAGCCAAAGAAAACCAGAGCCATGATCATGGCTCTCTGGCAGGAGATCTGCAATCCGGCGAGGGAGGCATACAGGATAACCGGAATGTAGGTCAAGACGGCAGCGGCTTTTCGAACATTGATCGCCAGAGTCAGTCGATAGGATCTGGCCATGAGCCACTTCAAAAAAAAGAAGGACAACCATGCCACCAGCCCGATGTGGAGCCCTGACACGGCAAGAACATGTCCGAGGCCTGTTCGGTTGAAGGGTTCCCGCAACGTTTTGTCAATGCCCCTGCGTTCTCCAAGGATGAGTGCATTGAACAGTTTTTCGTCTTCCGGAGACAGGGTTCGATGAAAAAACTCCCTGAGAGGTTGCTTGAGGAGTTCAAGGTATCCATAGGGAAAAGGGAGCGAGGTTTTGCCCCTGGCTTCAATACGTCGGCCGTCAGAAACTGCACCGGCGCAGGAAAAGCCTTTTATTTTCATGGCTGTTTCATAGTCATAACAGCCGGGGTTCCTGAAATTGCTGAAAGCCCGCAGCCTGGCGGGGAACCGGAGGTTCCCGCCGGGAAGCAGGTTCTCCGGTATGTTCCGGTAGACGGTGATGAGCATTTTTTCTCCCGCGGGAATGGACTTGCCGCGAAAAAAGACGGTCCGGGCCAGAACAGAAAACTTGACCGTTTTTTTATGAACCTGCGGGGGTTGGAGCAGCACCCCTTCCACAATGACCTTTTGGTGTTGCTGGGCCAGGGGAAGGATGTTGGAGGGCCTTTGCGACCCAAGCTGGAGAAGTGTACCGCCCAGGAAGAAAAGAATGAGAACGGAAGTACGTTTGAGCCCGGGGTCCATAAAATGGTAGAGGAAAAGGAGGACGGTGATGACACAGGCGAGAAAGACAAAAAGAGCACCCGTGGCCCCATGGCTGAGACGGCCGGTAAGAATACCGGCCATAAAGGCGAGCAGGAGGGGTATGAGGGGCCTGCTTGCCATCCCTCATTCGCTCTGGCGCCAGATCTTCGCTCCGAGGCCGGCGAATTTTTTCTCCAGTGCCTCGTATCCCCGGTCAAGATGATATATCCGGTGAACTTCCGTCTTTCCACCCTCAGCCACAAGACCGGCAAGGATGAGGGAGGCGCTCGCCCTGAGGTCAGTTGCCATGACCGGAGCTGCCAGGAGGTGTTCGCAGCCGCGCACAAGGGCCTGTCCGCCATTGATCTCGATATCCGCGCCCATCCTCTCCAGTTCGCTCACATGGATAAAACGGTTTTCGAAAACAGTCTCGCGGATCATGCTCCAGCCCTCGGCAAGACACATGGCTGCCATGAACTGGGCCTGAAGATCAGTGGGAAACCCCGGAAAAGGCATGGTCCTCACATCGACGCTGTTCATGATTTCCGGCCCTTTGACGGTCACGCCCCCTTCGATGGTTTGAATTTCCGCGCCTGCGGCTTCAAGCTTTTCAATAACGGCGCTCAGGTGATCGGTCCTGCACCCGGAAATGTGAACCTCACCGCGGGTCATGGCGGCGGCTATCATGAACGTTCCTGCCTCAATTCGGTCGGGAATAACAATATGCTCGACGGGTCTTAATTCCTTGACGCCTCGGATCGTGATGGTATGGGTGCCGTCACCTTCGATATCCGCGCCCATATCCCTGAGCATGGAGGCGAGATCCTGGATCTCAGGCTCGCGTGCGGCATTCCGCAAGGTTGTTTCCCCTTCTGCAAGCACCGCAGCCATCATGATGTTTTCCGTTCCGGTAACAGTGGGCGTGTCAAAAAAAATCTCTGCACCTTTCAGCCGGTCAACTCTGGCGTTGATGTACCCCTGATCAAGAAACATATCAACTCCCATGGCTGCAAGGGCCTTCAGGTGGAGGTCCACCGGCCTTGCCCCGATGGCACAACCTCCGGGGAGAGAAATTTTTGCGCGCCCATATCGGGCAAGCAACGGGCCCAGGATGAGGATAGAGGCCCGCATGGTTTTCACCAGCTCGTAAGCGGCTTCGTGTCCCGAAAGTTGTCCGGAGTTGACACGAAGGCTGTTCTGTTCAAATTCAAAGGCCACGCCGAGCTGTGAAAGAATCCTGATGATTGTTTCAATGTCTCTGAGACGGGGAATATTCTCAAGGCGGTGCCACCCCCCGGTGAGCAGACACGCGGTGATGATGGGGAGGGCGGCGTTTTTGGCACCGCTCACGGTCACATGACCCTGCAGAGGATGGCCCCCCTCTATGACAATCTTGTCCATGAAAGTTTCTCCCGGGCGTCGGAAAAAAATTCATTCCCGCACGCTTTTCAGTTATAATACTAGACTATACAGGCAGACAGGCCTCAGCCAATCCACCTCTGTAGTTACTATACTATTTATGTGGGAGCGTCAACAAGCAGCAACGGTGATGTGAATGAAATTTGTCGCGGATTCCATGCTGGGAAGGCTCGCCACGTGGCTTCGTGTCTTGGGGTACGATACCCACTATCAGCCTCATTATCGGGACGGTGAGCTGGCGAGCCTGATGCAGCAAGATCGCCGCCTGGTGACACGGGACAGGACCAGATGGAAACATTCCGGGGAGGTGGTCTTCCTTGACTCCAACCTGGTTGGTGAACAATTGAAAGAACTCCTGGCAGGACTAAAGTTGCAGCCCGAACCTTCAGCCTGGTTTACGCGGTGCTTACGCTGCAATGTCCTGTTGGAGACCGTTGCAGACGAAGAGGCAATAGAAAAAGTTCCGGAATATGTGTTTTACCAGAGCAGAGGAAACATAAAGACCTGTCGGTCTTGCGGCCGCTATTTCTGGCCGGGAAGCCATCGGAACAGGATGTTGCAACAGCTCACCGCGTGGGGCGTTGCCGAGAGTGCGCCCACTTATGGCTTGACTTGAAAATCTGTATGAATATAATTGAATGAAATATGAGATGTTTTCTCAAACTGCTGGTGAATGTAGCTTGTGAAAAATATCTTTAGTGGAAAGGAGGTGAGGATTTATCAGGGAATGTCTTTTGCCGAAAACCCGCAACAGAAAAAAGGAGGGTAAAAATGGCTGGAAGTACATACAAAATTATTGAACTGGTGGGAACGAGCGATCAATCATGGGAAGACGCTGCCAAGACAGCCCTGGAAACAGCTGCTTCAAGCGTGAAAGACTTGAGGGTCGCCGAAGTTACAAAACTGGATGTGACCATTGAAAACGGCAAGGTTACCTCCTATAGAGCGAGACTCAATGTCTCCTTCAAATATCAGAAGTAAGAAAGGCCAGAAAACCTCCTGCCTTAAAACCCTCTGTTTTCTCGTGTGCCTGTGATGGCTGAGGTTGCTGTGTACGGCGAAGAGGATTATCCCTGGGGAAATGGGAGATGAACATGGATCATCCAAAGAAAAAACTGACCGTCCTTGATCAAATTACCGCTTCTGACAAAGTCCGAAGGAAGATCATTGATGTGGCCAGTGCCCTTTATGCAAAAAAAGGGTTTACTGCTACCTCCATCCAGGAGATTTCCGAGAAGGCCGGTGTAGCATTGCCGGTGACTTACCACTATGTAAAGAAAAAATCGGAAATCATGCGGATGATCATGGAAGATGTCTTGAGCATGTTCCAGGACAACCTCACTGACCAGATTAAGGGCATTGATGATCCATTGGAAAAACTGGGAATTGCGGTGGTGCTCTACTTCCGCGTTGTGGACCAGCAGAAGGAAAAAGCATTGTTGATCTACCAGAAATCCAATTCGCTGGAAAAGGCATCCAAATCACGGGTGATGCAGCTGGAAGTGGATGTGAGCAACATATTTGCAGAGATCATCAGGGAGGGCATAGAGGAGGGGGTTTTCAAAGAAGTTGATGTGGATCTTATGGCATACAACATTATCATGCTGGCCCATATGTGGATATTGAAAGGCTGGCATTTCAGGAAGCGATTGACCCTCGACAAGTACATTGACCTTCAGCTTACGATCATTATGGATGCGTTGAAGAAATGACCCGGTGATATGGTGATGGGTGGTAATGGGGGTCCGGAATAACCGGATTCCCGCTTCCGCGGGAATGACAGAAACGGGTGCTTTCTGGCTTCTTACGAAGCTTTTTTTGAAAAGAATAAAATTGTTCTTTTTGCGTTCTTTCCCGGCAGCCGGTAAGGGAGCGTGCGGGAAACAACCAATCCCTTCTTTTTCATGATACCACTGCTTTCTTCGAGAACTTTTTTCCAGGAACATCCCTGGAAAGTGACCAACTCACCTCCTAATGCAAGATAGGGCAGGCACCACTCCAGGGTTTGGTGGAGAGAGGAGACTGCGCGGGCGGTAATTGTATCGTACCCGCACAGAGTAAGTCTGTCTCCGCTTTCTTCAATTCTCTCACTGAGTACCCCTATGCGATCCAGCTCGAGAAGCCGGATAATATGCCGCAGGAAAACACTTTTCCTGTTCACGGGTTCAAGAAGCTGAAAGTGAACGGCAGGGAGGCATATTTTGAGGGGAATAGCGGGAAATCCCCCTCCTGATCCAAGGTCAAGCAATCTGCCTGTTTCAGGGAGATAGGGAAGAGGAACAAGGGAGTCCATGAGGAGCTCGCTGATCACTCGGTTCTTTGTGGTGACTCCCACGAGATTCATTTTCCCCTGCCAGGTCCAGAGCTCCTTGACAAAGAGGCGAAGTTTTTCACGTTGTGCGCATGAAAGAGGTATGCCGGAGGATTCGGCCCATGGGAGAAGATTATCAAAGGGATTATTTCTCAACTAAACTACCACCAACTGTTTAATAATGTTCATCGCTTCGTCAGGCGAATCTACGATATTGAGGAGCTTTAGATCTTCTTCTGATATGGTGCCCTGGCCTACGAGGGTGTGACTTGCCCAGTCTACGAGCCCTTTCCAGAACCCTGAGTCCAGCAGAATAACGGGAAAGGACCTGATCCGCTTGGTCTGAATGAGCGTTACGGCCTCAAACAGTTCGTCCATGGTTCCAAAGCCACCGGGCATGATAATGTAGGCCACGGCATACTTGATGAACATCACTTTTCTGATGAAGAAGTATTTGAATCCCAGGCGGATGTTGGCGTAGGGATTGGCTTCCTGTTCATTGGGAAGATGGATGTGAAGTCCGACCGATTTTCCTCCGGCTTCCGCTGCGCCCTTGTTTGCCGCCTCCATGATTCCCGGACCGCCGCCCGAAATAACATTAAAGCCATGTTCCACAAGAAGTTTTGCCATCTGGACGGTTTTAAGGTAGGCATCACTGTCTGGCTTTGCCCTTGCCGATCCAAAAATGGATACAGCGGGGGAAACATCAGGCATAATCTCAAATCCTTCGACAAATTCGGCCATGATGCGGAACATGCGCCATGAATCTTTCAACGTCAGATCGTCAACCAGGTACTGTTTTTCAGACATGTTGTCTCCTTTTGAAATTTGCCTGCCCCGTGAAATTTCTTTTTTATTTCACTGGGGAGCTTTGGGATTTGTCATTTTCGGCCTGTCCGGATAAGGGTCTTGTTATTTCATCGCGAAAGAGGTATCATTAATTTTCTTGCAGTTATACCATGTGGGTGTTCACTGTCAAGGAGGAGGGAACCTTCACTGCCCCTTGAGGGGTATTTTTGAGAGAGGAGGGTTGGCCCATAGCTGAATACCAGGAGGAAATGCTTATGGAACGTGTGGCGAGGATATCTGAGATTATTGCAGCCTCCCCTGTCAGCTTTGAAGAAGCCATCAGGGCAGGTTTCGAGCGTGCAAATCGGACTTTGAGAGGAATTACCGGTCTGCGTGTTCTGGAACAGCGAGTTGCAGTAGATGACGGGAAAATAACGGAATACCGAGTCAGGTTGGAAGTCATCTTCGTTCTGGAAACCTGATCGGAATTGTCTTGGATTTCTCAGGTATCTTGTTATCCCTGCCCCTGTTCGGGGAGGATGCTGAAGGAACGGCTTTGTGAAATCGTGCACTTGACCGGCGGCACTTTAACATGAGAAAATTAAACTGAAATCATTCTGGAATCAGAGGAAGAACAGCATGGATGAAAAGAGTGATCATAGAGGGAAAGAGCGGGACCCTTACTCGGATTTTTTAACTGATATTAGCGACCAGTTCGCAAGTAAGGACCAGGAAAAGGACTTCATGGATAACATCGGTGAGGGACCCGTAGAAGAGGAGAATCCTGCTCTTGTGGGTGAGCGGGTCCGAAGCGTGCGGGAAAAGAAGGGATTGAGCCTTACTGATATTTCCCAGCGGACAGGGATATCCGAATCCATCCTGGAGGAGATCGAAAAGGGTGACATGGACCCACCCCTGGGGACGGTTATTAAACTGGCCAAGGCCCTGGAAATGAAAATGGGGTATTTTATCTCCGGGGAAGAAACACGCCCTTTTACCATTGTGAGGCACAACGACAGGACGATCATTTCCCGCTATGATTCAAAAAAGGGACAGCAGTACGGTTACCAGTACGAGTCCCTTGCCCCTCACAAGAAAGATCGCCACATGGAGCCCTTCATGGTCACCCTTGAACCGGCGGAAACCGAGGAAGAAAGGTCCTCCCATGACGGTCAGGAATTTATTTATGTGATGGAGGGTACCATGGAAGTGCGACTGGGAGAAGAGGTTCACCTTCTCTTTCCTGGAGATGCCATCTATTATGACTCCACGGTTCCGCACCTGGTAAAGTGTCACGGAAAAGAAGCGACCAAGATTCTTGCTGTACTGTATGCCGAAAAGTGAGGAAAACGGATGATTGTCTTTGATCTTGAATGCAGCCAGGGCCATGTTTTTGAAGGCTGGTTTGAGAGTCTGGAGGCCTATGAGGACCAGCGGGAAGGGGGCTTGATCAGTTGCCCGTATTGTGATGATGCCCGGGTAAAGCGAATCCTTTCCCCGGTAGCCGTCAAGAAAGCGGCTCCTGCCCGGCAGGATCTCCAGGAGGCCCATATTGACTACAAGCGTCTGGCACGGGAGGTGGTGGAGTACGTTCACCAGAATTTCGAGGATGTGGGCCCCCAGTTTACCTCAGAGGCGTTGAAAATACATTACGGTGTTTCGGAGCGGCGTAACATCAGGGGGTCTGCCACGGAAAATGAGGAAAAACTGCTGAAGGAAGAAGGCGTCGAATTTTTCAAGCTTCCCGTTCCGAGTACGGATCCCAAGAAAAAAAACTAATAAATGCCGGCCTCACAGCCTGCCGCAATAGTCTTGCCCAGGTCTTCACATTTTTTCAGGGTATCCTCGTCGAGCTCTCCCTTCGCCACAACCGGCTGATAAATTTTCTTGAGGGGATATCCAAGGCAGATCCTTTCTATCTGGTTCAAGGCTCCGCTTCCATCATTTCCCGCGCTGATGAAGACCACGTATGGCTTCTTGAAGATTCGCCTGTCTTTCCTGGCCGGTTCATAGGTTCGATCAAAAAAATCCTTTATCATCCCCGCCATGTAACCAAAGTATTCCGGAGAGCCGATTGCAAGGCCGTCACATTCGAGAAGGTCCTGGAGGGTGGCCTCGCCGGCCTTTTTCAGGACGATCTGGACTCCGTCAATGGATTCTGCACCACGGGCCACACGTTGGGCCATGGCCTCGGTATGTCCTGCCTGGGAATGATAGATGATCAGTATTTGGGTCATGGGTTGGGTTCCTACGCCATCAATTCACATATCAGGTCGGCGAAGCCGGAGCAGGAAACCTCTTCTGCTCCCGGCATCAACCGGGCAAGGTCATAGGTCACCTGTCCTGAGGCAAGGGCCTTTTCGAGGCCCGATTCTATCTTTCGGGACGCCTCTATCCATCCCATGTGCTCCAGCATCATGGCGCCACTCAGGATAAGGGAAGTGGGGTTTACCTTGTCCATGTCCGCATACTTGGGTGCTGTTCCGTGGGTTGCTTCAAAAATAGCATACCCTTCCTGGTAGTTGATATTTGCTCCAGGCGCCATACCCACTCCGCCCACCTGGGCGGCCAGGGCGTCCGAAATATAGTCTCCGTTAAGGTTTGTGGTGGCAATGACGTCAAACTCCTCGGGCCTCGTGAGGGCCTGCTGAAAAAAGATGTCGGCAATGGCGTCCTTGATCAAGATTTTTCCATCCGGCGGGTTGCCGTGGCATTCTTCCCAGGAGACAACCGAGTCTGCATATTTGTCTCCGGCAAATTCATATCCCCAGCTCCTGAAAGCCCCTTCCGTGAACTTCTGGATATTCCCCTTATGTACCATGGTGATACTTTTGCGCCCGTGTGCAAGTGCATATTCCACAGCGGATTGCAAGAGGCGCAGGCTTGCAAACTTACTGATGGGCTTGATCCCGACGCCTGAATCCGGGCGGATCTGCCAGCCCTTGCTTTCTGCAAGGTACTTGATGAGCGCCCGGGTGTCCTCACCGGCAGATTCAAATTCGAACCCCGCATAGACATCTTCCGTATTCTCGCGAAAGACCACCATGTTTACCTTCTGCGGTTCCCTGACCGGGCTGGGAACACCGGGAAAATAACGTACAGGACGCACACAGGCATAGAGATCCAATTGCTGCCGCAAGGCCACGTTCAGGCTCCGGATGCCGCCGCCAACAGGGGTCGTCAACGGGCCCTTGATCCCCACCCGGAAGGTTCGGAAAGCCTGAAGTGTCTCCTCGGGGAGCCACTTTCCCGTTTTCCTATGGGCCTTCTCCCCGGCGAGGACTTCTTTCCACTGAATTCGGCGTTTTCCCTGCCAGCAAAGGCGAACCGCTTGCTCAATGACCCGTGAGGCCGCCCGCCAGATGTCAGGTCCGATCCCGTCCCCCTCGATGAAGGGGATCACAGGGTTGTCCGGGACAATGAGTTGTTCATTTTGAAATTGAATCTTTTTGGCCGCCATGGAAAAGGCCCTCCTTTCTTTTCCCGATCAGGAGGTTGATTAATATCGTTTTTTGGACTATAGATCAAGCAGTGTTTCCATGCAAGCGGGAGCGTGATGAACCGTGAATCTGAGATGCAGAAGGGGGAGCATATCATGGCAAAGATCGAACTGGCACTCATCAGTGTGACGGACAAGAACGGAATCGTTCCATTCGCAAATGCTCTTAAGGGCATGGGAGTGGATATCCTTTCAACCGGAGGAACCGCAAGGGCATTGCGAAAGGGAGGGGTGCGTGTGACGGATATCTCCGACTATACAGGTTTTCCGGAAATGATGGATGGACGGGTGAAAACATTGCACCCGAAGGTCCATGGAGGGCTCCTCGGCCTGCGGGACAACCCGGCCCACCAGGAAATGATGGAAAAATACGGGATCAAGCCCATCGACCTGGTGGTGGTCAACCTCTACCAGTTCGAAAAGACCGTGGCGAAAGAAGGAGTGACCCTGGAAGAGGCGATTGAAAATATCGATATCGGGGGGCCTGCAATGCTCCGATCCTCTGCTAAAAATTTCAGGGATGTGACCGTCATCGTGAACCCTGCTGATTACACTCTTGTGCTCAAGGAGATGGAGGAAAACGGTGGGGAAACGACCATGGAGACCCGTTTTCGGCTGGCGGCGAAGGTGTTTCGGTTGACGCATGAATACGACGGGGCCATTACCCGATACCTGGAGACAGTAAAGCCTTAGGGTCTGTCATGAAATAATTGTTGCATTAAGGCACTCAGGTTCAGGCTAAATTTGTCATTTGATATTTGACAATGAATGCCATCACAACAAAAATCTTGTGCTCGCTTGGCACGTAAAATCACTTGCAAGTTACTGATCCTTCCGGGAAAGACCTTTTCTGGGTTTCTTGTCAGGGCATGGCATGTTCTTGTGAACCAGCCTCTTTTTTTTCAAGAAAGGAATTAGATGGATGCAAAGAAACGACCACGGAAAGTGAGCCTGTTTATCCCCTGCCTGGTGGAGCACTTTCTTCCCCAGGTGGGGGAGGCAACCGCACGGATCCTTTCAAGGGTGGGGATGGAAGTGGACTATCCGGGCGGGCAGACCTGCTGCGGGCAGATGCAGTATAAGACGGGGTATCAGGCCGAAGCGCGAAAAATGGCCCAGCATTTTCTTCGTGTGTTCAAAGGTGAGGAGCTGGTGGTTTCCCCCTCAGGATCCTGTGTTGGCATGATCCGATATCACTATCAGGAACTATTCAGGGATGATCGGAAATGGCTTTCGCGGGCGGAATCACTTGCCGGAAGGACGTTTGAGCTGACTGAGTTTCTCGTTGATGTGCTCGGCACTGAAGACGTGGGTGCTGAGTGGCCCGGTAAGGCTGTTTATCACGATTCCTGCCAGGTTTCCCGTGTCCTTGGCATCACGACTCAGCCGAGGTTGCTGTTGTCCAGGGTACGCAAGCTGGAAATGGTGGAGATGGAACATCAGGAAACCTGTTGCGGATTCGGGGGTGTCTTCAGCCTCGAATTCCCCGTTGTTTCAGAAAAAATGACGGGTGACAAGGTGGCCGAAGTGGTGAAGAGCGGGGCGGAAATTGTAATCAGTGCGGAACCCAGTTGCTTGCTCAACATTGGAGGATATCTCGCAAAAATGGGCGAAAAGATAAGGGCACTGCATATTGCCGAGGTTTTGGCCCGGATTTCTCGCCAATAATCTGTTGTGACGACGGGTAGCCCCATGACTATTTCGTTGCGCTTGAAAAATGACCTCGACGTACTGTGAAAGTACGCCTGCGCTTATTTTCCTGCACGCGCCTTATATTCAACGGGACTCTCCACCGTCTCGCGACGAAGATCGGTGAGAAACCCGGGCTGGCACATCAGAGGGATGAGCCATGGAATTGAGTGTGAAAGCGGTGAAGAAAAAGG
>QMLQ01000051.1 GCA_003646815.1 Deltaproteobacteria bacterium
CCTATGAGACTCTGGAATAGAAGGCATTGACCACCATGAAAAGGGCGGCGAGCAGGGTCGTGTACGCAAAAAGAAGCTTTAGGTGCTTTGGCTTCGTTTTCATGGCAAATTTCCCTCCGATAAAGCCGCCCACAATAGTTACCACTGCAAGAGGAAGCGCAAGAGCAGGGCTGAAATCACCCTGGATCGTATGCCCGATGAATCCCATAAGGGCTGTTGAAGCGATGAGCGTCGACGCCGTGCCGACTGCCGCCCGCATGGGCACTCCACATGCAAGAACCATAAGAGGGACGAGAAACGAACCGCCGGATACACCCACCATTCCCGAGCCAAACCCTGCCGAAAGGGTCACGGAAACGGCAACCCACAGGTTCACCGTGTAGGTTTGCCCTCCCGATTCAAAGCGCCAGTATCCAAAGCCTTTTTTTGTCCCATGTTCACCGCGCTCTTTGATGGGCAAAAGCATCAGTCCGCCTGCTATGGCAAGCAGACCCGAAAATATAATTTTCAGGGTGAAACCACTGAACCAGTGTGAAAAATACCCGCCGGCAAAGGCAGCGGATGCCGTGAGTGTCCCGATGAGAATGGCCAGGGGCCATACCACGGCCTTGTTTTTCTGAAATACGAAAAATGCTGCCAGGGCCGTCATGAAAAGGATAAACTGGCCGGTTGTGGCGGCCTGGTGCATGGGAATCCCGGAGAGGACCAGGAGCAGGACATAGAAATTCCCGCCTCCCCTTCCCGCCATGGTCATAACCACTGCCAGCACAAAAATAATCGCACATATGACGACAAGCTTCAGCATTCTTTTCCCGAGATGTACTGCTTTCGTGTTGCAGGAACTGAACCGGTTTCTATGATTTTGCCGAGTTCCAAAATCCTTGCCGAAAGTTTCTTGGCAGACTCCATTGCTTCCGGGTCTTCCTTTATTTCCTGCTTGGCATAGGCATAGCCGTGCACACCCCGGTTTGCAGGAATCATGTCGTGTTTCAGAAAAAAGGCGTGGATGGCGGTGATTGCACCTTCGGCGCCATCATTTCTGCCCACCACAACCGCGCCGCCGATCTTGTTTCTCAGTTTTCCCTTCAGACACCAGGTACGGTCTATGAATGCCTTCATCTGGCTGCTGACATTATTGAAATAAACCGGCGACCCGAGAATAAGGGCATCTGCCTTTAAGAGCCTCGGCATGAGTTCATTGAACATGTCATCATCAATGATGCATCTTCCCAGCTTCAGACATTTCCAGCAAGAACCGCACGGTTCAATCCAATAGTCGCTGATCTTGATAAACTCACCTGCGGTCTCTGAGAGCATCTGCATGAGCAGGTAATCGGTATTGCTCTTTTTCCTTGGGCTGCCGGACAAATATAATATGTCCATTTTTTCCTCATCTAAAGCAAGGCTTGAGTCTATTGTGCACCAACCGGCATTGAGGCCATTTCCAGCCGTGTCTTGATGACTTTGCTAATAAAGGGCCGGCTGCCGGCTGAAATCCGTTTGAAGACGGTTATTCCAACAACAATACCGATGGAGAGGCCACCTGCCGGACACAGACTCCAGAGAATCGCTTCCAGAAAAAAACCAGCGGTGAGCGGGACAACCACCCAGTCCCCTACCTCAGTCCCTGCCCTGTTCTCCACCTCACATGACCCAGAACTCATCCTTCTCACGTCCTACAAAATCCGCTTCTTCATTATATAGGTAAATGCAACCAGGCAAAAACTCCGATCATTTTCAGGCCCATATAAAACATGACGATGATAAATAAATACTTCAGCTGTTTGGCAGGCAACTTATGTGCAGCCCTTGCCCCTACCATGGCCATGGGGATACTGCACCCGGCAAGAAGCGCCCACTGGAGCCAGTTCAGGTACCCGGTTGAATATGGTGGCAGTCCCTGAACTCCAAGGCCATTCAGGAGGAAGGATAGCGCGCCTCCGATGGCCGTAAATATCATCAAGGCTGTTGAGGTCCCCACTGCCTGGTGTATCTTGAACTTCAGGAAGAATACCATAATGGGGACCATCAGGACACCGCCGCCGATCCCTATGATCCCAGAAAGGATGCCCAACGGAACCCCCCACAGGATGTATGGGGCAAGGCTTTCCGGCGGTTCATCCGTAATTTTCGGTGGTTTTGCCGTCAACATTCTTACGGCTCCCAATATGACCGCAACCCCGAATGCCACGGTAAGGACCTTTGCGGGCAGGTGAGCAGCCAAGAATGCTCCGAAAAACGCACCAACAGCGCCGGTTACCCCTAAGGTAATCCCTGCCTTCCACAGAACAGCACCCTTCCTATGGTGCGTCATGGACCCACTGAGGGCGGTTGGAAGAACAACTAGAAGATTTGTACCAAAGGCAATACGAATAGCGATCGTTGGATCTACCCCAATGTCTTTGAGGACCCAATACTGGACAGGTACCATAATAAAGCAGCCGCCCACCCCCAAGAGTCCAGAGGCAAAACCAACACAAATCCCCGTGATCAATAAAGCAATAATCTGTGGTGAATGCATAATCATAGCCAAGCCCTCCTTTAACATTGTCTTATTTCGATTTAGCTATTTAAAAAGACAAAAAAATAGTCAATATTTATGGCTTCTTCTATCAGGGCAAAAGCCATTTCTATGATAACAGCAAAACATATGCATGTCTGCTATTCCTCCAATGCTCCATTTTGCAGCTTTTCTACCGCATCAAATTATATCGTCATAATGGAATATATCTGTTCTTATTCACTTGTCAAGTTATTAAATGCATTGCCCAAAGAAAGACGTGTTTTATTACCACACGAGGGATAGCTAAGCCCTCTTTCGTTTTTTTTAACCTTGACCCTGACTGATCCAAATACTATGATTTTTCCGCAACGCTGATGGAACCATTTAATTGTGCGCCATGCTTTCTTTCTGAAACAAGATCCAGCAAATCAGGAAGGCAAAAGGAGAGACAGAGCAATATGGATGACAACTACATGAAATCAAGGGCGAAAAGGTATCATTTTCTTTCCACGCTTCTCCGGGATGAGATACCGCTTGAACTCATTGCCGCCATGCAGCGAGAAAAATTCCTCGAGAGCTTCAAAGAATCCGTAAAAGGATGCGGCTTTCTCGATATCATAAACGGGGCAGAGGTAATAACGAGGTGTCTCAAAAGCAATGACACTCAGAGCCTCTTTAACTATCTGCGTTACGATTACGCAGACATGTTTTTGAATGCCGGCCCAAATCCTGTTTTTCCGTATGAATCCGTGCACATCACCGGGGAACCGGTGGTCATGCAAGACCCGGTATTTGAACTCCGGGAGTTTTTCCGCAAGGCGGGCGTGCATAAATCACCCAATTTTAAGGATCTTGAAGAACATATTGCGGTTGAAATGGAATTCCTGCGTTACTTGCTCGAAAAAGGAAACCGTGATCTTTATAGAGATTTTTTCAAAAATAAATACTGCAAATGGGTATCTTCATTCTGTGACCAACTTGCAGCGTCCACAAAGACCGATTTCTATCAAGGACTGGCCCATTTCATCCGGGGGGCGATGATGTGCGAAAGCCTGAGGCTTGAGGGTTTCAGCAGAGGCGAGGAAACGGTTGAAGAATTGATGCTTGCGGTTGATTCCCTGAACCTTGACCCGGCCTACGCCACACTTGCTGAAGGCTCAGAAGAACCGCTCCCCGACAAGCAGGTACCAACCCACTGCTATACGTGTGGTGCTTTGTGTGGAATGACTGCAAAATTAAAAGACGGCATCCTCGTCGGCACTTCCGGACTCAATGGTGATCCAAAAGGAGGCGGCAGGCTCTGCCCAAAAGGAGGCTCTGCGGCAAAACACCTTTATTCTGCGTATCGACTCAAGGCCCCCCTTATCAAAGAAAATGGGAGATTTCGCAAGGCATCGTGGGACGAGGCTTTGGATAAAGTAGCCAACGGCATCAAAAGCATAGAAGAGGGAAAACTCGGTTATTTCCGAGGCAACGATTTCATAAACTGGATACATGAAGCGTTATTTGCCCATTTCGGATGTCCCAAGACCACACATCGACCAATGTGTGACAACTCCAATCGTATGGCCAATGAACATAACCTTTGCGATAAGAGGCCATGGATCAATTACGAGGATTCAGACTATATTCTCCATTTTGGCATGAACGAGTTTGCGAGTTCTTATGGACAAAGGAAAACCGCACAGCTCAAGGCCGCAATAAAAAGAGGCGCCAAACTCGTCGTTTTCGATCCCAGGAGATCTGAAACAGCGGCCGCTGCCACAGAATGGATCCCTATAAAACCAGCTACGGATGGCGCTGTAGCCATGGCAATGTGTTACGTCATCATAAAGAACAATCTCTATGATAGAGACTTCGTAGAAAATTGGACACACGGATTTGAAGAATTCAAGAAAAGAGTCTTGGGAGACAAAGACGGCATCGTCAGGAGTCCTGAGTGGGCATCCAAAATAAGCGGTGTTCCCGCTGAAACAATTGAGCGAATTGCCATTGAATTTGCGAAATCAAAAAACAAGGGTACCGCATCATGGACCGGGCTCGCACAAGTGCCTAACGGTATGTATAGTACTGCAGCAATACAAGCATTGAACGGGCTTTGCGGGACCTTTGACGCCCCTGGAGGCCCTTCTTTGCCATTTAAGCGAAAACTGAAATCCCCATGGGGAGATGGGCAAGAAAAGCCTCCCGAAAAACCAGCACCCAAGCTCGATACTTTTGGCATCTGGAGCGGATGGGCGCCCGCGCTTGTTTTGTCAGATGTGAAAGCTGGGAAACTAAAAGGATTGATCATATATTTTGGTGATCCTGTTTTATCATGGGGGAATCAACAAGCAACCACAAAGGCTATTGAACTGATGGAATTCAAAGCAGCTATTGAGGCATATATGTGCAACAGCGCGCTTTTGTGTGATGTTATTCTCCCCGATTCCACCTGGTTGGAACAGAGTCAGGTGAAACCTGACTGGCTTTATGAGGCCTTCATTGGATATTTCGCCGAGGTTGTCAAACCTATGTATGATACCAAGCCCATGTGGAAAATAACTGTTGAACTGGCAAAGAGACTCGGGCTTGGCCACTATTTTCCGTGGGAGGATATTGAAGATGCCTTTCGTAACCAACTGCAAGGGACTCCATGGTCTTTTGGAGAACTCAAAGAAAAGGGTTTTATTATCACTGATGAAGCAGCCTATTACAAATACAAGAGGTGGGAATCTATCAATCCTCCCGATGGCTACGGGTCCTCAGGCAAGAGTAAGACTGGAAAGTACAACTTCATAAACCCAGTTGCGCAGGAAAAGGGGCTTGATCCTCTACCAGATTACAAAGAACCGGCAAAAGACCTTATGCCCGACAGCGAGTATCCTTTTGTGTTTGGGAATTTCCGTCTTTACGAACATGAGCATTCATCAACCTTTAACAATTATCAGCTCATGAAAATGGCAGGGACCAATACTTTGTGGATCAACATGCTTGATGCCAGCGAACTGGGAATCAACAATGGCGAAAAGGTATTGCTCAAGTCTCCATGGGGTGCAATTGAGATGAAAGCCCAAACGACCTGGTCAATCATGCGGGGGGTCCTTGGTGCCGCTGGCGGATTCGGGCATGCAAGAGGACTGGAAGGTGATCCCAAATATCCCCATTTCGGTGGAATGAACGCGGCAGGAATCATGAAGCCTGACACTGCTGAAGACATAGGAGGCACACCTCTCTTGAAATATATCAAGGTCAGAGTCGAGAAGATAAGTTCATCCGAGTAAAGCGTGGTTTCGAAAAAAAGAGGGACTTCAATACTAAAGGCTATGCGCTTTTTCCTTCGATTCCGAGTCTCCCGCGGAAATAAATTGCGAATAAGCGAGAATGAAGCCAGACTGATATGATTTTTCATATTTTTCTTATCATCATAGCCTTCTACTTGTTGGCAACCCTTGCCCTGACCTACCTGGTGCATCAAATTCCCCGTGAACCAGTGCAATGTCATCCTGACTGGGGCCGTGTCCTTGACACCAGGATCCCGGCAGTTGGTGGTGGGGAACTCGAGGTGTGGCGCATTGAAGCTGAAGAGAAGTCAAGAGGGGTTGTGCTTCTGGCCCATGGATGGAGCAGGAACAGGGACAGGATGGTAGACAGGGCTCGCATTTTTGGGCGGATGGGATTTACCACCGTCCTGCACAGCGCAAGGGATCATGGCGGTTCATCCAGAAAACGTTTCATGAATGCCATCCGCTTTGCCCAGGATATTGAAACGGTCATGGACTGGATCAATGAACCGGTTCTGCTCTATGGCCATTCCATCGGTGCCGCAGCCGCGGTCATTGCCGCAAGCAGAAGGACAGCACAGATTCGACTCCTCTTTCTGGAAGGATGTTATGCGCGGACCAGAGAGGCCATGTTCAGCCTTTACCGGAACCAGAACAGTTTTCTCGGCCCTGTCTTTGCTCCCATGGTGCTTCTGTGGATGGACATTTTCTACCGGTTCCGGCTGGACACGGTGAGCCCGGTCAGGCTGGCTCCATCCATAGATCTCCCCGTCCTGATTATCCATGGCGGGAGAGACCAAAATTTTCCGCTTCATCACGCGTGGAGATTGCGGGACAGCTTTCCTGCCGGCCGTGCAGAACTCTTTGTGTCCCTTGGATCAGACCACAGCAGTTCAAGCCTTGATCCCATTTATCCTGACGTCCTTCGCGCCTTTGTGGAAAGGCACTTCCCTGCTTAACCCGCACGGGACTCTCTTATTGCCCTGATATTGCTTTTTATTTTTTCGAGGCCGGCCCTCCCAAAGGCAGACTTCCCGAATTTGTTTTCAAATGTTTTCTGATCCATGTGAAGGATCGTGTCGATTGAAGGCAGGCTTTCTATAGTTTCGACAGGGCCACGATTGAACGGGCACACTTCCTGGCAAATATCGCATCCAAAAAAACATCTCCCCATTCTCTTTCCCGTCCCAACGTCGATCGGGCCTTTTTTTTCAATGGTGAGATAGGAGAGACACTTTTGCGCATCAAGGAAAAACGGCCGTTCAAGCGCGCCGGTGGGGCACGCCTCGATGCATCGACTGCACGTCCCGCACATGCTCACCGCGGGTTTCACGGTCGGTATGGGAAAGAGCGCAGTGGTGAGGACCTCTGCCAGAAAAAGATACGAACCGTGACCGGGTCTGATGAGCATGTTGTTTTTCCCGATAAATCCGATACCGGACGTATAGGCAAAGCCTCGTTCCAGGAGAGGCGCTGAATCCACGCAGATACGGGACCGCGCCCCTGGGTATTCCTCGGAGATGAGGGCAGCAAGGGGCCGCGCGCGTTTCTTGATGCTGCCGTGATAATCGGGATCCTCTGGTCGGCTATACCTTGCGACCGTAAACCCGTCTGAAGTGGATATCTTTTTTGAAGGATAGGGATAGGCAAGGCAAATAATTGTCTCGCAGCCTTCAAGTACATTTCCCGGATCTGCCTTCAGATCCCTGTGGTCTTGAAGCCACTGCATGTCCCCGTATTTCCCGGCGCTTACCCATCGGCTGTACTCCTCGAAAAACGGTGGCCGGCCCGGTCGGCAAAAGCCTACCGCAATGAACCCAAGTTCAAGCGATCTTCGGGTGATGCGCTGAAAAAAAGGCATCATTCACACCATGCGGCAATGTTGATCAAAGCTCATAGGGTGTGAGGCTTTCATACCCCGTATCCGTCACCACAACAGTTTGCTCAAATTGTGCGGAAAGTGAACCATCCTCGGTCACGGCGGTCCAGTTGTCATCCAGAACATAGAGATCTTTCTTCCCCAGGTTTATCATGGGTTCGATCGTGAACACCATGCCGGGAACAAGGGGGACCCCTTCCCCCTTCCGGCCGTAGTGGGGCACCTGGGGCGGTTCATGAAAATCAAAGCCAACCCCGTGGCCGACGAACTCACGTACCACCGAACAGCCTTCTCCCTCCGCATACTGCTGGATGGCCCAGCCGATATCACCGATGGTGTTTCCCGGTTTCACCTGTTTAAGCCCGATCTTGAGGCTTTTTCGCGCGACCGCAACGATCTTTTCCGCATCAGCCCCCGGGCTTCCCACGAAAAAGGTTTTACTCGCGTCGGCATAATAGCCGTTCAAAATGGAAGTAACGTCCACGTTCACAATATCACCGTCCTCCAGGACCCGGTCACTCGGAATGCCATGACAGATGACCTCGTTTATGGAAATGCATACACTCTTGGGATATCCCCGGTAGTTGAGCGGAGCGGGCATTGCGCCATGTTTCACCGTGAAATCATGGACAAGTTTGTTTATGTCGTCTGTTTTTATTCCCGGCTTGATATGACGTTCCGCCAGGTCCAGTGTGTCCACCACCAGCCGACCAGCCCTTTTAATCCCCTCCACATCCTGGGCATCCTTCAGACGAATCCGGTACTTCTCTGCATACATGCGTTTTACATCAACCCGATCCATATTACTCCGGGCTTTGTTCATGCAGCATTTCTTATATTTGAGCCCGCTCCCGCAGGGGCAGGGGTCGTTCCGGCCTATCTTCCTTTTCTTGGTTTCATGTAACATGCATCATCCTCAGTTTCTTTCTCAAGGGTTGTTACTTGTCTCTATGCACAACAGCGCAAAATTCATCTTGTCAGGGATGGATATCAAACTCCTTTACCTCCAGACTCATCACAAAGTCAAGGAGGGATTGCGACACGAATTTTGTTGATCCCGCAGGCCTTCCCGGCTATGAAAGACAAATATGCCGGAAATCCTCAACAAAAAGAATCTCCAGACCCCCCACGTGTGGGCCTTCACCACCTACTTTGCCGAAGGATTTCCGTATACCTTGATCCGCATCGTGTCGTCTGTCTTTTTTCGCGACAATAAGGTCAGCCTTGAGGCTATCGGGCTCACCTCTCTTTTCGGGTTGCCCTGGGTCCTCAAGTTCCTCTGGGGACCCCAGATTGACCAGTTTGGCACCAAGCGCCGATGGCTCCTGAATACTCAGGGGCTGCTGGTCCTGCTTTTTCTTTTAGTCGCCCTGCTCACTCCCTTTCCACAAATGATCCGATATATCGCTGTCTTCTTCTTTGTCGGGTCTATTATTGCCGCGACCCACGATATGGCCATAGACGGCTACTACATGGAGGCCCTGGACAAAAAAAACCAGGCCCGGTTCGTGGGATACCGGGTCATGGCCTATCGGATCGCCATGATGACCGGAACCGGCATCGTGGTTACCATCGGCGCCGTATCCTCCTGGCGTCTGGCCTACCTCTCTGCGGCCGGAATGCTTGGTGTTTTGTTCATGTATCACTTTTTTCTCCTGCCCAGGGTAGAAACACCCCTGCGACCCATCCACCAGTGCATCAGCCCGCTTTTGCGCCTGAAACGCTCCCTCACGTTGGTGCTGATAGGACTCACCATTTTTGCCCTGCGGTGGAGCATGTCTTACGGATGGTATGAAAACCTGAAAAGCAATCTTCCTTTTCTTGGCCGCATCCGTGTGTCTGGCTGGATCGGAATCTCACTCCTGGTCCTCCTGGCAATCATGGCATTGTTCAGGAACTACATCAAGCAATCCCTTTTCAGGAATCCGGATGCCTTTTACTCAAGGGCCTTTCTGGCGTACATGGACAGGGAAAAAATGGGGGTGGCCCTTGCCTTTATCATTCTGATGAGAACCGGGGAATCCATGCTGGCTTCCATGGTATCACCGTTTCTCGTCGATCTGGGGGTAAAGGTCCACTACGGCTGGATTTCGGGTGGAGTAGGTCTCCCTTTCTCCATTGTCGGCGCCATGCTGGGAGGCTGGTTTATCGCCCGGTATGGTTTGAGAAAGACGATCTGGCCGTTTCTCCTTGCCCAAAACCTGACAAACGTCATTTATATGGTCCTGGCACTGGGGCTCAATGGGTATGTGACCATGAACACCGGTGCTGCGGTCCCTTCCCCCATAGGATCTTTCAATCTCTTCCTCCTCGCGTCGGTCCATGCTTTTGACCAATTTTCGGGGGGCCTGGGCACTGCGGTCCTGATCACTTTTCTCATGCGGACGTGCCTTTCCGATTACAAGGCTGCTCACTATGCCATCGGTACTGGTCTCATGAATATCAGCGGTGTACTTTCAGGGGTAATAAGCGGTTTCCTTGCTCAGTGGCTTGGTTATGGATGGTTCTTCGGCATCAGTTTCTTAGCATCCATCCCGGGCATGACGCTGATCTTCTTCATCCCGTTCCTGGATGAACAGGACAGTGAAATTCTACCCGCAGACTAACCCGCATTTCTTACGGGCAATAAACAGGACTCTTTTCTTACTCTTTGGCCTGAACGAGGAAAGTTCCCGGATCCAGACTTACGCTCACATCCGAGATGCTTGGGTGATCGTGATCCTTCAACAGCTTGAGCCGCATACCGCTGGTTTCAGGTTGCAGTTGCAGGATAATACTAAAAAGATCATCCACCTCGTGACAGGGGTATGGGATACCCCGTTCGTTGGTTTCCGTAATGTGGCGGTGGGAAAGGGCAGAAAACCATATTTCAGCATCTACTTCTTCGGCCAGACGCCTGAATGCTTCAAAGGTTTCTCTTGAGGCCTCTTTGCAATCCATGCCGTCCACGATGAGGGCATCGGGCTTAAACCCCATGTTCTTTTCCAGGTTTTCCAAGTTGGCGCGGAGTCGGTCCAGCGAAAAACTCTGGTTCAAATAGGCAAGGATCAGCCTGTTTTGATCGATACGGCCCCTGAACTCAAATTCATCCTCCATATCCAGGGCCTTCACCAGGTCATACAGGATAACGTTGTAGTAGGATGTCACCTTTTCGGGTGTCTCATCAAGGGAGACGTGCACCAGCTTTTCCCCGTGAAAGATCCGATCAAAAGCGATGTGGATGAGGCAGGCGGTTTTGCCCACTCCTGCCCTCGCTATGAGAACACCCAAATTTCCCGTGCCCAGTCCTTTCCGGGAGGATTGATCCAACAGCTTCAGCGGACTCACAGATATAAATCTTTCCATATCACTTTTCTCCCTTTTCCTTTTCTCTAAATTCCCGTTTGAGATCTTCCGCGATGGATTCGGGGACCTTTGCATATTTTGAAAATTCCATGGTGAATTCTCCCTTTCCCTGGGTCAGTGACCGCAGAACGGTGGCGTAGCCGAACATCTCCGCGAGGGGGACTTCAGCATCTATGGCGCTGAAAGCCCCGTCCTCAGCGGAACTCATGATGAGGCCTCTTCGCTGATTGATGGAGGCCATCACGTTTCCCTGAAATTCAGAAGGACATTCGATGGACACCTTCATAATGGGCTCCAGGATCACAGGGCGTGCCTTGTTGTATGCCTGGCGAAATGCCCCAACGGCGGCCTGAGTAAACGCCCGTTCAGACGAGTCCACACTATGTGCCTTACCATCATTCACTGTCACCTGCATGCCGGCAACGGGGAAGCCGAGCAAAGCTCCTTTTCGGAGGCAGGACTGGAACCCCTTGTCAACAGACGCAATAAACTCCGTGGGAATGGCTCCCCCTTTTACTTCATTGACAAACACATAGGAGCCGTCTTTTGAAGGCTCCATAAATCCGGCGACCCGTCCGAACTGGCCCGCTCCCCCGGTCTGCTTCTTGTGCGTGTAATCAAACTCGGCCTTTGCGGTAATGGTTTCCCGATACGCCACCTGCGGGATACCGGTCACCACCTCCGCCTGAAATTCCCGTTTCATTCTTTCCACGTACACGTCCAGATGAAGTTCGCCCATGCCCGATATAATGGTTTCGCCCGATTCCGCGTCCACGTGAGTACGGAAAGTGGGGTCTTCACGGGTAAACCGATTCAATGCCTTTGACATATTTCCCTGGGCCTTGTTGTCGGATGGGACGATGGTCATAGAAATAACCGGCTCTGGAACAAACATGGTGGACATACTGTAATTCAATTGCCCATCCGTAAAGGTGTCACCCGAGTAACAATCAACCCCGAACAGGGCCACTATTTCTCCGGCCCCGGCACGCTCGATATCTTCCATCTCATCAGCATGCATGCGAACCAGTCTTCCTACCTTTATCTTCTTTCTGTTCCTGGTGATAAAAATATCATCTCCCTTGCCAATGCTTCCCTGGTATACCCGCAGGTAGGTCAGTTGTCCATAGGGGGTCACTTCCAATTTGAAAGCAAGTGCCACCAGGGGCTTTTTCGAATCAACCTTCAGGGGAATTTCCTTTTCATCATGGTCCAGGTCGAGGGCAATGTTCTCCACATCCGTGGGGGAAGGCAGATACCTGTTCACCGCGTCTAACAGGGGCTGGACACCTACATTCTTGTACGCTGATCCCACAAAAACAGGGGTCAGTTTGCGTGCCAGGGTCCCGTTTCGAACGGCTTCATGAATGAGATCATCTTCCACCCGTTCTTCCAGGATCGCCTCGGTCAGTTCATCAGAAAACAGGGAAGCCGCATCCAGGAGTTCCTCATGCCTGGCTTTCGCCTCTTCCAACAGTTCCGCGGGAATTTCCTTAACATGCAGAGTTTCGCCACGGTCTCCTTCAAAATAGACAGCCTTCATCGATACCAGATCCACCACCCCGGAAAAACCTCCTTCCAGTCCTATGGGAATCTGCATCAACACCGGATTCTCGTTCAATTTTTCCCGGATCTGCATGAGAACCCTGTTGGGATCTGCCCCGGATCGGTCGCACTTATTAATAAAGGCAATGCGGGGTACCGCGTACCGGTTCATCTGCCGGTCTACAGTGATGGATTGGGACTGCACTCCTCCAACTGCGCAGAGGACGAGAATAGCCCCGTCCAATACCCTGAGGGCACGTTCCACCTCTATGGTGAAGTCCACATGCCCCGGCGTATCAATGATATTTATCTGGTGCCCCTTCCACTGACAATAGGTGGCGGCTGAAGATATGGTGATGCCGCGCTCTTTTTCCAGTTCCATGGAATCCATCTTGGCGCCCACGCCGTCCTTTCCCCGGACTTCGTGAATGGCATGGATACGCTTCGTGTAGAACAGGATCCGCTCGGTAAGGGTGGTTTTCCCCGAGTCAATGTGCGCGCTGATTCCGATATTTCGCAAGTTTTGTATCTCTTCCATAAAAAACCTCTGTGTTCTCTGCGGCTCTGTGGTGAATCCAGATGAAAAAAAAGAGGGTTCGCAAAAGCAAACCCTCTTGAACCATACACTACTTTTTAAGAAATTAGAAGGGATAACATTCCAGATCGATTATCCTGTCCGCGATTTCTGTTTTCAGACTGATGGTATTGATGGGCTGATATCTCGCCAGTTTCTTGAGTCCTGCGAGTTGTGTCCTCAGCATATCACCCTCTTCCACATACGCCAGCGCCTGTTTTGCCCACAATTCAATCCTCGGGATCGTATCATCTACGTAGGCCTTGGTAGCTGCGATCTGGTACTTCGCCTTTTCCTCTCCCACACTGTCTATGAGTTTGAGAGTCCGGAGCAAACCGCTCTCCATGGCAAATATTTCAATAATAATATCCGCTATCCTGGCGAGAACTCCCTGCTCCCTGGCCAGCTTCTGCTGGAACTTCTGGGCAGCCACGCCGGCTACCATGAGTGCAATTTTCTTACTCATTTTTACCATATGTTCCTGCACTGCCAGGGGAGTATCGGGGAGCTGCACGGACAAGGGTGAATAAGTCATGAGTTCCCCGGCGATTGCCTGTGCCGCCTGCAACAGCCCCAATTTTCCCTGCATGGCCCGCCGCATCATGGTGCCGGGAACCAGCATACGATTGATCTCGTTTGTCCCCTCCCAGATACGGTTAATCCTAGAGTCACGGTAGTATCGCTCCGCAGGATATTCAGCAGTAAATCCATATCCGCCCAGGATCTGCACATATTCATCGACGCAATATTCCAGGCATTCAGACCCGTATACCTTGGTGATGGAGCATTCCGGGGCATACTCCTCAATGGCCTTTGCGTTTTCCGCGCCGCTTTTCTTGGCCTCCACATCCAGCGTCCCGAGTTTTGCATCAAACATACCCGCCATACGGTACATCATGCTCTCACTCATGTAGCCCTTAATCGCCATATTGGCCAGCTTTTCCTTGATCATGCCGAAAGAGCTGATGGGGACCTTGAACTGAATCCTTCCATTGGCATACTTAACAGCCCCGGTCACACAGGCCTTGCAACCACCGGTAGTCATAGCCCCCAGTTTCCAGCGCCCGATATTGAGGATATTGAATGCAATCTTGTGCCCTTTTCCTACTTCAAACAGTACGTTTTCAACCGGGACTTTGGCATCTTCCAGGATGACGGGACGTGTGGAGGACCCATGGACCCCCATCTTTTTTTCTTCCTTGCCCGTGGAAAATCCCGGAAAATCCTTTTCCACAATGAAACCGGTAAAATTCTCACCGTCAACTTTCGCGTAAACAATAAAGCTCGTCGACCATGCCGCATTGGTGATAAAGAGTTTTTCACCATTAAGAATGTAGTATTTCCCGTCTTCCGAAAGCACCGCCTTGGTCTTGGCATTCAGCGCATCAGTACCGGCGCCTGGTTCCGTCAGGCAGTAGGAGGCACACCACTCGCCGGACGCCAACTTTGGCAAGTACTTGCTCTTCTGCTCTTCATTGCCGAAATAGACAATAGGGAGGGTTCCGATACCGGTGTGCGCCCCATAGACCACAGAAAACGATCCCGCGGTTCCCATAAGCTCGCCTGCGATGGTGGTACTCACCTTGTCCAGGCCCAGGCCGCCATATTCTTCCGGTACGTCGGTTCCGAGAAGCCCCAGTTCCCCGGCCTTGCCCAGGATCTCCATGACCAACTCAGGGTTTTTTTCCTCCAGTTCCTCAATATGGGGCTCAATCTCCTTGGCCACAAAATCAGTTGCAGTCTCTTTGATCATCTTGTGTTCATCAGTAAAATCTTCCGGTGTAAACACCTCTTCGGGATTCACATCCGTAATCAAGAACTCGCCTCCCGCGAAAATCTTTTCAGCCATTTTCCTGCTCCTTTCAACTCAGTAAAATCAGTAGTCCTCTCTTTCAAAAATCCCGGCAGCTCCCATGCCGAACCCGATGCACATGGACACCAGTCCCCAACGCAGATTCCGCTCCTCCATTTCATAGACAAGCTGGGTGGTCAACTTGGCCCCGGTGCAGCCCAAGGGATGGCCGAGCGCAATGGCCCCGCCGTTCACGTTGGTGATTTCCTCGTTGATTCCCAGCTCCCGGATGCAGTAAATGGCCTGGGCCGCAAACGCCTCGTTCAGTTCAATCAAGTCCATCTGGCCGAGGGACATACCGGCGATTTTCAGCACCTTCGGAATGGCCACGGAGGGTCCGACCCCCATGTATTCCGGTTCACACCCCTCCACGGCATGAAAACGGAACGTGGCCATGGGCTTGAGTCCCAGTTCCTTTGCCTTTTCCTTGGACATCAGGAGGACCGCGGCGGCAGCATCACTGGTCTGGGATGAATTTCCCGCGGTAACAGACCCATTGGGCTTGAACGCGGGACGAATCTTCGCAATACTCTCTTTTGTAGTCCCCGGACGTACTCCTTCATCCGTATCAAAAA
>QMLQ01000052.1 GCA_003646815.1 Deltaproteobacteria bacterium
GATGGTTTTGCTTTTCGAAGAGCTAAACTTGCTGAAGGGGAGAATGATGGAAGAAACAGAAGGGGAAATCATCAAATTAAGCATAGCGGTGGCACGGAAAATCATCAATAGGGAAATAGCAATGGATCCTGATACGGTTAGAAGGTCCGTTCATCACGCATTGGAATTTCTAAAAGACAAGAGCTTCGTGCGGATCCTCATTAATCCCGGTGATATGAAAACTCTTGAACACTTCTTGCCTGAATTGACGGCAGATAACAAAATACAGAAATTGGAGCTGGCCGAAGATAATTCAGTTGAGCCTGGAGGATGTATTCTGGAAGCTGGTTTTGGAAGAATCAATGCCACCATAGAGGATCAACTTGCCGAGCTGGAAACGGAGATGGAGGAAATTCTTCACGCTGGGGGAGGATCAATAGATGGGGCTTTGCCTTGAGCGATACATAAATCTTGTTGAAGAAGCTCAACCTATCCAACTCGAGGGGAAAGTTTCCAAGGTCATCGGCACAATTATCGAGGGTACGGGGCCTTCCATGCCCGTGGGTGGTGTATGCAAGGTTTTTCCCCCGGGGTTGGGAAAGCCTGTCCGCGCAGAGGTGGTAGGTTTCAGAGAGGGAGCGCTTCTTCTCATGCCACTGGGGCAATCCGACGGCATAGAACCCGGGAGCGTTATTGTCGCTGATCGATACGGGGCAACGGTGGATGTGGAAAACGGGATGCTCGGGAGGGTGCTGGACGGACTGGGGAACCCCATTGACAACAAGGGGCCTCTCCGGAAAGAAAAATCGGTATCCCTGTATACTCCTCCACTGAATCCACTTGAGCGGTTGAGGATCAGTGAACCGCTGGACGTCGGCATCAGAGCGATCAACAGCCTGGTGACCCTGGGAAAAGGACAAAGGGTTGCCATCATGGCTGGCTCCGGGGTGGGAAAAAGCGTCCTCCTGGGAATGATGGCAAGATTCACAAAGGCGGACGTAAACGTAATTGCCCTGATCGGTGAGCGCGGGCGTGAGGTAAAGGAATTCATCGAGCGGGACCTGGGTGAAGAGGGTTTGAAAAGATCAGTTGTGGTGGTGGCAACATCCGATACATCGCCCCTCATTCGCATCAGGGGGGCATACCTTGCCACTGCGATCGCGGAGTTTTTCAGGGAGCAAAAAAAAGATGTCCTGCTGATGATGGATTCGGTAACCCGATTCGCCATGGCCGCACGGGAGGTGGGGCTGGCATCCGGGGAACCGCCCGCGAATAAGGCATATCCCCCCAGTACCTTTGCCCATCTCCCCAAGCTCCTGGAGCGGGCGGGGACAAGCCGGGGCAAGGGTTCCATAACCGGGATCTATACCGTGCTCGTTGAGGGGGACGACATGAATGAACCGGTCGCTGACGCGGTGCGATCCATTGTTGACGGTCACATTGTGCTGGACCGGAAATTGGCCTCACGGGGACACTATCCCGCAATCGATGTTTTATCAAGCGTGAGCAGGCTTATGTCGGAAGTGGTGGACAATGAACACCTGGGATGGGCATACCAATTTCGAGGGACCCTGGCCGACTATGCCAAGATTGAAGACCTGGTTAACCTGGGCGCTTATGAAAAAGGGCACAATAAGCGTGCTGATTATGCGGTGGACATGATTGATGATCTGAACCGGTTTCTGCAGCAGAATGTTACTACTGCATCCCCAATGGAAAAAGGGCGCAAAGAAATGGCCGATCTTCTTTCTGCGAAAGTTCGGCCTGAGGCGTAACGGTCAGCACCGGTTTGATGCGTTCATGCGGTGAGAGGAAAAAGGCGTGGGATTTCAGTTCAGGTATGAGAGTCTATTAAACCTGAGAAGACATCAAAAGGAGCAGGCGGAGATCGACCATGCCAGGGTGCTGGGAGAATTGATTCTGGAACGGGAGATTCTGGGCTCCTTGGAAAGAGAATATCAAGATGCCAGAGTTTCTCTAAAAAATGCCCTTTTCAGGGAGACGGGGGCCTGCGATATTCGAAACTACAGTGATTATCTCCAGTCCCTGGCAATCAGGGTAGAGGAGAAGCGTAAGCGCATTGAAAAGATAAAATATGAACTTGAAAAAAAGAGAAAAGAACTCCTGGAAAAGACCAAAAAATACAAGGTGATCGAAAAACTGCGCGATAAGGATTTTGAGAAGTGGCAAAAACGGGAAAACGAGCTGGAGCAGAAGCGTATAAACGAACTGGCGGTCTTGCGGCACGGAAGGGAATACGTTTAGGAAAAACTTCTTTCCTCACCGCAATGGCTATTGCAATTGCCATGCTGTTGGGGGTGAAGATTTTCTTGAGCGGATGGTACCTCACGTCGGTATCCCGGAAAATCCCTGTCCCCGGTCTGGTTCTGGCTGAAGAAAATGGGGCCACAGTAAAACAGGAAATTCCCCTGGATGAAAAGCTTCGCAGGAAGGAGAAGGAACTCCGAGAGCGGGAAGAACTGGTAAAAAAGAGAGAAAATGAACTTCAGCTCCTCCAGGACAAGATAGATGCTAAGATGTCTGAACTGAACGACCTCCAGACAAAACTGCTCAACTTTTCCAAGAAGCTGGCACAGCGGGAAAAGGCATTGAAAGATGCCCAGATGAATCACCTTGTTGCCCTGTATAGCGCCATGGAACCAGGCAAGGCAGCGGCTATTATGGATAAACTGAACCTGAAGACCGTGGTGCGCATCCTCAAGTATATGAAAGGAAAAAACGCCGGTAAGATTATGGCAATGATGCCGCCTGAGAAGGGGGCTACCATCAGCGAGGCATTGAGCAAAAGCAACTAACCCGCATTTCTCACGGGTGATCTCCTGTGGCGGCGGATAGCCCCATGTCTACTGCGTTGCGCTTGAAAAATGACTTTGATGTACTGCGAGTACGCCTTCATCCATTTTTCTTCGCACGCCTTGTATCCAAGCACCTATCCACCGCCTCGCTAAGAAGGCCCGTGAGAAAAGTGGGCTAAGGGTTTTTTATTACAACAGAGTATGCCTTGTTGCGAGGCCCTTCGAGTCCTCTTTCAGATCCCGATTTTTCCGGAAAACGGGACGCCTCAAGCCTGACATTGTCCCGATTTCTGGACAAATTCTCGTCCAGTCACTTATGTTGTTTCTTTTTGCCAACATCTACCCATTGGGAATAAAAGGCAAAAATTAGTCGCGAATTCTTCCAGACAATTCCGGCACGGTTCTTGTCTATATACTCAGATAGAGTTTCAAGTATCAACAGGTTCAGCCAAGTAGTGAAGTTGTCGAGTGGGAGATTGGTTGAAACAGGGAAAGGGACAATTAGGACCACATGAGCAATATCCATGTATCGGAAAAATTGAAAAGAAAGAAGACAAGGACGGTTTCTGCAAAACCGGTCCAGAGACGCCTGCTGATCCCTCTGGGAGCCGTGTTTTTCGTTATGATCTCCGGTTTCATTACAGTTCTGTTTTACATGCAACAGAGAAGTTTGAATCAATCAAGCCGACAGGTGCTGGAGAACGCCAGCCACAGACTATCAGGACTTCTGGTCGAACAATCTCGAGCCCTGGCCGCCCTGGAAGAAGTCTTTCTCCGTGATCCGGGCCTGCGCGATGCCTTGAAAGACCAGGACCGGCAGCGGCTGCTTGCGGATTACAAGTCGATTTTCGTGCAGCTCCGGGAAAAATACGGCATTACGCACTTCTACTTCCATCGCCTCAACCGGGTGAACCTCCTGCGTGTGCACAAGCCGGAGAAGCACGATGACCTCATCGACAGGTGCACCGCGCTCGAGGCGGAGCGAACCGGAAAGACGTCCTCGGGCATCGAACTGGGGCCGCTTGGCACGTTTACGCTACGGGTGGTCCACCCGGTCTTTGAAGGCAGGACCCTGATCGGCTACCTGGAACTGGGAAAAGAGGTGGAGGACATCCTGAACAAACTTCACATCGAAAAAGGTGTTGAATTGGCGGTTACCATTCACAAAAGCGTCCTGAAACGCGAAAAGTGGGAGAAGGGCATGGAGATGCTGGGCAGAAAAGCCGATTGGGACCGTTTCCCGGACGATGTGCTGATTTACTCCTCCCTGCCCCGTTTTTCCGTGGAGATCGGGCGTTTTTTCAGAGAAAGGGGACGCAGGTCCGGCGGCCTGCTCACCGAGACGATTTTTGACGAGAGAACGTGGCGGGCGCTGGTTTCCCCGCTTTCAGATGTTTCGGGCTCCGAGGTGGGTGATTTGATAATCTTCAACGATGTATCCGAATCCGTGTCTCATTTTAACCGGGTGCTTTCTGTGTGGTCAGCAACAGCGCTGGCTCTTTTTATTGTGCTGTTTAGTTGGCTTTACACCGGGCTGCGACGCGTCGACCAGACTATCCAGCAGCAACAAAATGAATTAGTGGCGAGGGAAAGGCGCTATCGCGACATCGCGGAAACCATTGCTGACTGGATATGGGAGGTTGACTCGCAGGGGCGATTTACCTATTGCTCCCAGCGATGTATGCAGATTCTGGGTTATTCGCCGGAGGAAATGGTGGGAAAGACGCCTTTTGACTTCATGGAGACCGCAGAAGTTGAAAAGGTGGGTAAGACGGTGGGCAATTGCGTTACTCAAAAAGCACCTTTCAAGAATCTGATCAACTGGTACGTTGCGAAGGACGGCGGTTTGGTTTGCCTGCAAAGCAGTGGGATCCCGGTCTTTGATGATGCCGGCCGCTTTCTTGGATGTCGAGGAGCTGACTCCAACGTCACAGAGCGGAAAAAGGTCGAAAGAGAAAAAGAGCGATTAATTTCCGAGCTCCAAAGTGCACTGGCCAAGGTCAAAACCTTGAGCGGACTGCTTCCCATCTGTGCTTCTTGTAAAAAGATCCGGGATGATAAAGGGTATTGGAATCAGATCGAGTCTTACATCCATAACCATTCCGGCGCCCAGTTTACTCACAGTATATGTCCTGATTGTGCGAAAAAACTCTATCCTGAACTATATGAAGATGAGGAGTGACGATCTGACTGGCCAAGGAGAATAAAACGAAGTTTTCGAGTAAGTTGCATAGGTTTATTACGAAGCCTGGTAACAATGTGGAGGATAAAACCCTGACGACCAGGAAAGAAGTCTGGATGCCCCAGTATTCGCCATTGGGACATGGAAAGCCGTGGACGAGAGGCGATCGTGATACCGTTGAGAAGTCGAATCAGAGCTGCGAACAAAGATGAAGGAGCCAGAAAACCGAAGGGGGATGATCGAATCTACAATAGGGAGATACCCGACAGGACAGAGACCCTGGGAGGTCAGAGGACATCCGGCCCCGGCCAAAGGGCCATTCGCAATCCGGCCATCCTTAGGGGGAAGAGCCAACACCAAGCCATAAGGCACGTTCAAGGCATAGTACTGGAGGGGTGCGAGTGGTGTGCAGCCATTGACTTAAAGAGCTTCTTTGATGAAATTCCTCACGACCTGATCCTGAAACTCATCCGCAGAAGAATAGCAGATGAGAGATTTGTAATGCTGGTCTCGAGAGCGTTAAAAGCAGGGGTGAAAGTAGGAGAAAAGTATGAGAAGACGACAAAAGGATGCCCACAAGGTTCACGGTTATCCCCAATGCTATCGAACATCGTGCTGAACGAGCTGGACCAGGAGTTGGAAAAGAGAGGCCATCGGTATTTCCGGTGGGCGGATGACTTTCTGATATTGGTGAAATCAGAAAGAGCCGCAAGACGGGTAATGGCAGGGATAGTTAAATACCTGGAGAAGGATTTGGGGCTACCGGTAAACAAAGAGAAAAGCAAGGTGGCGTGCATCAAAGACGTCCCCTTTTTTGGCTTCCAGGTTCTTCGGGGAAAGATTCGGATAAGCAATAAAGCAAGGACGAAGTTCAAGAAGAAAGTCCGGGAGCTGATTCGAAGGAACAATCCGCTATCCATGCACCAGATTACCAAAGACCTCAACAGGTACTTATACGAGCCGTTCTGTTGGGAGGGGGGGTGGCCCTCGGGCCACTTCCTACCAGATTTTTGGCGGCTTGTGACTAAAAATATTCGCTCGTTTTGAATTTTATGAAATCTGCCCTTTCGATAACGAGGCAGGGGAACGACTAATTTGGGTATCCTTGACATTTGCACGACAATCTTTTTGCAGGAGCAAGTGGAGGATTTGACAATGTCCAGAGAACCAACCTATGAAGAATTAGAAAAAAGGATTCTGGAATTAGAGCAAGCAGAACTTGAGCGCAAGCGGATGGAGCAAGCATTGCGGGAGAGTACCGAAAGATACCGGAGAATATTTGAAAGTCTGCAAGATGTCTATTACGAAACAGGCATGGACGGAACTATTTTAGAAATCAGCCCCTCAATTGAGAAATTATCTCAATATATGAGGAAAGAGTTAATCGGGAAATCACTCTATGATATTTATTCAGACTCAAGAGAACGGAAGGAATTTTTGAAGATAGTTTTAAACAAGGGAAAGGTTAATGATTACGAAATTTATCTAAGAGATAAAGACGGCTCTCAACGCGCCTGTTCGATAACTGTCTTGTTGATGAGAGATAGCCAGGGTACGCCCGTAAAGCTTATCGGTTCCATGCGCGATATTTCAGAAAAGAAACGGACAGAGGAGGCGTTGAGGGAGAGTGAGGAGCGGTTTCGACTGACATTCCATACCAGCCCTGACTCGATTAATCTCAATAGGCTTGAGGATGGAGTTTATATGGATATCAACGAAGGATTTACGAAGATTATGGGCTACACCCGTGACGATGTTATTGGAAAATCTTCGCTTGCTTTGAATATCTGGAAAAACCCCGAAGATCGAGAACGGTTAGTCGATGGTTTGACAAAAACGGGATATGTAGAAAACCTGGAGGCGCCATTTACTAGGAAAGATGGAAAAATCAGATATGGCCTGATGTCCTCTAGCATCACAAGAATCAGCGGTGAAAATGTCATTATATCAATAACCCGCGATATCACCGATCGCCGGCACGCAGAAGAGGCATTGAGAAAAAGCGAGGCTACGCTGGAAAGTATATTTGAGGTTTCCCCGCTTGGCATAGGCCTGTTCCGGAACCGCGAGATGCATTGGCATAACCAGACCATGGCCCGGATGTTGGGCTATTCTTCAGAAGAGATTTATGGAAAGAACGCCGGAATGATCTATCAAAACGATGAGGAATATGAGCGGGCCGAAAGGGCCATCAACACGCTAGGGCCGGGAAAAAGAGTAGCCGATATCGAGACCCAATGGGTCCGCAAGGACGGATCGGCCTTTGACTGTCATATCCGTTATACCCTGTTGGACCCAGAATCGGAAGAGAGCGATGTACTTGCCATTGCCGAGGATATCACGGAACGGAAAAAGGCGGAGGAAGAAAAGAAGAAACTGGAGAAGAAGCTCCGCCAGGCCCAGAAAATGGAAGCCATCGGGACACTGGCAGGGGGGATTGCGCACGACTTCAACAACATCCTGGGGGCTATTATAGGGTTGTCGGAACTGGCCATGATGGAAGCGGAGGAAGACTCCTCCTTGCATCGACACATCGAGCGGATACTCGCCTCAGGCATGCGTGCAAAAGACCTGGTCAAACAGATCCTTGCCTTCAGCAGGCAGCGCGAAAACGAAGACATCGTCTTCTCCATAAAACCTGTTGTCAAGGAGGCTTTGAAGCTGCTGAGGAGTTCCCTTCCCACGAGCCTTGAGATAAAATCGTTCATAGAAACAGATCCCGGACTCATCAAAGGAGACCCCACCCAGATCCACCAGGTCCTGATGAACCTCTGCACCAACGCGGAACACGCCATGCGGGAGAAGGGAGGGGTTTTGGAAGTCAAACTGGGCAGGGTGGATGTTGATGAGGCCATGGCCGCTCTGCACCATGAGCTTAACCCTGGTCCCTATGTGAGACTCGAAGTGAAGGATACGGGATATGGGATGGACCCGGAAACTATGGACCGCATCTTTGACCCCTACTTTACCACCAAGGGGGTGGGTGAAGGCACGGGCCTGGGCCTTGCGGTGGTGCAAGGGATCGTGCAGAAACACGGGGGAGCCGTCACCGTGAAGAGCAAGGTGGGAAAAGGATCGACCTTTGAAGTATATTTCCCAATCATTGAAGGAGAGAAGGGCGAGATTCAAGGGCGGGAGAAGGTTGAAAGCGTGTTACCCACGGGGAACGAACGAATCCTCTTCATAGACGACGAAGAGATGCTGGCTGAAGTGGGTAAAAGGATACTCGAACGTTTGGGCTATGACGTGACCACCAGGACCAGCAGCCTGGAGGCCCTGGAACTCTTCAAGGCAAAGCCGGGGTATTTCGACCTGGTGATCACGGACATGAGCATGCCCAACATGACGGGAGAGCAGCTATCAAAGGAAGTCATGAAGATACGGCAGGATATCCCCATCATCCTCTGCACCGGGTTCAGTCACATCATAGCAAAAGAAAAGGCCCGGGAGATAGGGATACGCGCCTTCGCCATGAAACCCCTGGTCACAAAAGACCTGGCCGAGACGGTCAGAAAGGTCCTGGATGACAACGATTTAGGATAAGAGAGGATGTTGATCTTCCTATAAAAAAATAGCCCTTGTCCGTCAAGGGTTTTATTGTGCGCCCCGTGGTCTCGGCTGTTTCATGTTCCATCCATCTGTTGATCGTTGCCGAATTGACCTTTGCATCCTATGCTAGTTCGTATGGTTTCTATAATCTCGTTGGCCATTATTGAAACAGGCCTGCAAATGAGACCATGGCAATAGGACCATAGAAGAGAATCACCTTTGCAGCATTTTGTTCACACTTTGACGTATTTGGCAGGCCTGAGAAATTACCGTATTCAAGGCCCTGCGTGACATCCCTGCAATGTAAATCAATCGTCCAGAAAACAGGATATCTTACCCATAACACTATCCCGATTCCGGGACAGACCCCTATCTTGTTATTCAATGTGTCTTTTTCTTAAAGGCATCTAACTGCTTGGAATAATAGAGATTAATCGCCATAAATATGTTTGGTGAGTCCTGGCATGATTCTTGATGAAGTGTGCAGGAAGACGAAGGTCACTAACCAACTTCTCGCTCGAAACATCAGGGTGGTGGCGATGAGATGTTTGCAGAGAAACGGAAAGATTGGGAAGAAGGCATGGAGATGCTGAGCAAAAGTAGAAATTGACGCAGAAAAAGACTCTGGAGGTGAAAGTGAAATGGCGAAGGTCCTGGTTGGAGGTGATGGTCTTTCTAGCCTGAAAATCATGGAGGAAAAGGGACACGATGTCATAATTATGGACAACGACATGACCTTGCTGCAGATATTCGAAAAATATTTCCCCGACCTGGTGGTCCTGGATGTGTTCATGAAGGAAAAAAACAACGCTGAGCTTTTGAAAGAGATGAACTTTAGGGCGCAAAGAAGAGGGGAATGGCCTATGCCCATCATTTTGCTCATAGGCGATGATTCCAAAGAAACGGAATGTGTCGCACAGGAAGTAAAAGCGGATTTCGTTCTCACAAAACCCTTTTCTGAAGAAGAACTCTTCGAGGTCACATCGCGCCTGATCACAGAAAGCAGGAGGAGAAAAAGATTACAACAGAGATATGAAGAGAGTCAGGGAAAAGAGTGACGATCTGAAACCCGGGCTACCCGATTTGGACAAATACTGCCCAGCCGCTACTCCCGGTTTGTGACCTCCGATATGTGCCTACGTAGCAGCGTTGGTATCCAGGACCCGCCTGACCGTTTCTGCCAGGTCTTTTGTGATCAGGGGCTTCATGACAAAAGCCCTGATACCTATCTCCCTGGCCTTTTCTTCCGAGATGATGTGGCTAAAACCCGTACAGAGGATTATGGGGATATTCGGGCGGATCTTCATGAGTTCCTGAGAAAGTTCTGCTCCTGTCATGTTGGGCATGGTCATGTCTGTGATCACCATGTCAAAGTGTTCCGGTTTGGCCTTGAAGAGTTCCAGGGCCTCCAGGCTGCTCGTCCTTACCGTCACTTCATACCCCAAATATTCAAGTATCCCTTTGCCCACTTCAGCCAGGGCCTCTTCATCGTCAATAAAAAGGATCCTCTCCGACCCGGTGGGCAGCTTTTCTTGCTCCTTCTTTGAAATCTTTTCCCTCTCTCCTTCAATGGCCGGGAAGAATACCCGGAAAACCGCCCCTTTCCCCGGCTTGCTCTCCACAGTCAGAGTACCCTTGTGCTTATCCACGATCCCCTGCACCACAGCCAGGCCCAGACCCGTGCCTTCACCCACCCCCTTGGTGGTAAAGTAAGGATCAAAGATTCGGCCCATGAGTTCAGGGGGTATCCCGTATCCGGTATCACGTACGCTCAGGCAGACATAAGGTCCTTTATGGAGTTTTGGGTTTCCCTTGAGTTCATTGGCTCCCGGCTCCAGTTCCAACCTCTCGAGCCGTACTTCCAAAATACCGCCTGTCTCCCGCATGGCGTGTTCTGCATTGGAACAGAGATTCATCAGGACCTGGTGAATCTGTGTGGGGTCTCCTTTGATGAGCCCGGGATCTGTTTCTATGTACGGTTTGATCTCAATGTTTGCGGGGAAAGAACTCTTCAGCAGCTTCAAGGCCTCCTTGATAACAGGTTTTATGGAGAGGACGATGTCTTCGTTTTTGCGCTGCCTGCTGAAGGCAAGGATCTGTTTGACCAGGTTCTTGGCACGATCACTTGCCTTGAGTATCTGGCTGATATGCCGGTGCAGGGAGGATCCTTCTTTCACTTCGAGCAAGGCAAGCTCGGACATGCCGATGATCGCCCCCAGAATGTTGTTGAAGTCATGCGCAATCCCTCCTGCCAGGGTCCCGATGGCCTCCATCTTCTGGGCCTGGCGGAGCTGGGACTCCAGTTGGAGATATTCTGACATGTCTCGCTTGACGGCAACATAATTGATCACCGTCCCGGATGCATTGCGCACAGGTGAAATGGTCGATTCCTCGGTGTAAAGTGTCCCGTTTTTGCACTTATTGACCATACGTCCGTGCCAGGTTTTGCCGCTGGAGATCGTTTCCCAGAGATTGCGGTAGAAGACCTCATCCTGTTTGCCGCTCTTGAGGATGCGGGGATTTTGTCCGAGGACCTCATCACGGTGATACCCCGTGATTCGCGCAAAGGCCGGATTGACATACTGGATTGTCCCTTCCGGATCCGTGATGACAATCATCTCGCCAGCCTGTTCAATGGCCACGCTCAACATCTGCTCCTGGGCCTCAGCCCTTTTGCGGTCGGTGATGTCGCGTATGTTGGCCTGCAAGACCTCTTCCCCTCCAAGGCGGATAGTCTTGAATATGATTTCCGTGGGAAAAATCGTGCCGTCCTTCCGCTGATGAACCCATTCAAATTTCAAAAAACCGCCATCCCGGAAGACGTTGTTTATGATTTTCCTCGAGGCCTCCTTGGAACTCCGGCCGTCCGGCTGAAACGGGGGAGAAAAGTCTGCAGGCCTCTTGTCCCGGAAATCGTCCTTGCTTTCCAGCCCGAATATTTCCAGGGTGCGCTGATTGCAATCAATAACTTTTCCATCCCGTGTGGTGAGGGTAATAGCATCGTGGGAGCCGTGAAAGGAGGCGCTGAATTTTTCCTCACTTTGTTTAAGCGCCTCTCGTGCCCGTTCCCTCTCCTTGTCGATATCCAAACTGTACAGGGCAAAGGCGAGATCTCCGGCAACTTCACGGAAGAGCTCCTCTTCCTCCTCTTCTCCAATGAATTCCGGGGGGGTTGATACGGTCAACAGCCCGTAGATTTTGCCATCATGTTCAAGCCGGATGGTCATCGCCGCCCCCCCGGCGTATCGTTCAGCAAAGGGGCAGCCGGTGCAGTCAGACGAAGGATGTTCGATCCTCACAGGTTCTGCCTGTTCCATGGCCTTTCTCCCGCAAGGCGTAAGGTCTCCCTGCTCGGGCATGTTTTTCAGGAACAGGGGATCTTCCCCCAGGCCGTTTTCACTGATCATCTGACAGTCCCCAGAATCGTCAAAAAGGGTGATCCAGGCGTTATAATAGCCGCGCGTTTCAGTGAGAATGATACAGGCATCGTTAAGGAGACGGTCCCGGTCTTTTTCCCTTGTGATGAGCTGGTTGACGTTCCGAATCGCACGCAGGACCAGATTCAAACGATCCAGTTTTTTTTCATACTGTCTGCGTGACTTGATATGGAGAATGAGGGGCCTCAACAGAAAAAAATGAAATGCCGGTAACAGGAGGAAAATGAGGAAGAGGGGATCCAGCAGCCATTGCAGCCGCGCGGAACCAATCGGCAGAAAAGAGAGCCCGGCCATTATCAGGGCCTCACAGGCGAAAACCAAAAGTGCAAGTATGATTGCGTAGTAATAGGGAGAATGGATCGGGTGGTTGTTCCTGGATGGGTCTGGTTTTTCAGTCGGGGTCGTTTTGTGGTCGACTGTTTCGTTATCTCTTGATTTCCCCATGAGCGCTTCTCCTTGAAAACGGTAAGAATTCCTGTTAACCCACACTTCTGGGGGAGTTGCTTGTCTCTCCGGGTGTCGGAAATAAATATACATGTGAGAACACCATTCCGCAACCAAGAAATGGTTTCCGATTTTAATAGAGTTCTTGATAGAGTTTCCTTGCAGAATCGGGCCAATAATACAGCCCGCCTCCGAAGGCCTGACCTCAGGGGAAAAATACAACGGATAATGAACATTCACGAACGTCAATAATTTGACCCCGACAATAATCCTGACATTTCATCTCGATCTTGCCTTTCATGCTCACTCCCGATGTTTAGCTAATTAGCTATAATAACGACTAAATAGTTCGCAACGCATTTTGGCATAATTTCTGCATTACCCTAATAACACAAATTTTTTCCGGCATAGAGAGCGTCTCGGTGAACTGCGGGAGATAATCATTGATCGCCCGATCGGGCGCTTCTCCTATACTCTCCATGGAGAGGAATAGTGCGATGGGAATTGGAATGATCGCAGCGATAAAGGAGAACACGTGATGGCGGATACCCTGATCATAGACGATGATGAAGGGATGAGATATACTCTTTCCGTTTTGGTAACGCAACTGGGGCACAATGTTTCCTGTGCATGTTCTCTGCAGGAAGGCATTCAGACTGCATCATCAAAAGACTTTGACGTGGTATTCCTGGATGTGAATCTGCCTGATGGAAACGGGCTGTCGGCATTACCCAGACTTAAGTCCTTTCCCTCTCAACCTGAGATCATTATCATCACCGGATATGGGAATCCTGACGGTGCAGCACTGGCCATGCAGACCGGCGCCTGGGACTATATTGAAAAGGGGGCCCGTTTAAAGGAGATAAGCCTGCCGTTTACCAGGGCGCTTGAGTATCGCGAGGAAAAGAGAAAATACATCAGACCGCCGGTCTTGAACAGAGAAGGAATTATCGGGAGCAGTGCAAGGTTGCAGGAGTCCCTTGACCTCCTTACGCAGGCCTCCGGAAGTGATGCCGCTGTTCTCATTACCGGGGAGACCGGCACCGGGAAGGAGTTGTTTGCGCGGGCCATCCACAGGAACAGCAGGCGAAGCGGCAAGGACCTCGTCGTGGTGGACTGTGCAGCATTGCCGGAGAACCTGGTTGAAAGCGTCCTGTTTGGCCATGAAAAAGGCTCGTTTACCGGAGCTGACAGGAGTGAAGAAGGGCTGATCAAGCAGGCTGACGGGGGCACACTTTTCCTGGATGAAGTGGGGGAGCTTCCTTTGAAAATCCAGAAGGCTTTTCTCCGGGTTCTTCAAGAGCATTCTTTTCGCCCCATTGGTGCCAGGAAGGAAATCCACAGCAATTTCCGGGTGGTCTCGGCGACGAACCAGGACCTCGATTTCATGGTCTCTCGAGGCCGGTTCAGACAAGACCTCCTGTTTCGCTTGCAATCGATGATTATCCGGCTTCCTGCCTTGCGGGAGCGGCCGCAAGATATAGGGGAGCTGGCAAGATATTATGCTGATAAGCTTTGTGTCCGCTACGGGTTGAAAACCAAAGATTTTTCTCCCGAATTTCTTGAGGCACTTAATAAATATCCATGGCCCGGAAATGTCAGAGAATTGATTAATGCACTGGAACGGTCCATTTCCATGGCCCATGAGTTGTCCACGCTTTTTCCCATCCACCTGCCTCCCCATATCCGCGCAGATCTTGCGCGCATTTCGATCCAAAGGAGAGATACAGGTCAATCAACGGAAGCCGGGGGATTTGAGAAAAGGCGTGTCCCTTTACCGAATCTCCAGACACTTTTGGAAACCACCGAACGCCAATATATTCAGGATCTGGTATCTTTTGCAGGATGGGACATCAAAAAGGCCTGCTCGGTTTCCGGTCTGTCACGCTCGCGTTTCTATGAGCGCCTGAAAAAACACCAGATACAGCGGCCTGCCTGATTTTTTCGAACATTGTCAATAAATCAAAAAGGTGGAAAATTTCCTTTCCGGAAAAAGCCTGTTGTCCCGGAAACGGGATAAGGGTTCCTCTGTTGTCCCGTTTCCGGGATAGATCTTCCCCCGCAGCTTGCATTTCATGTTTAACGTAAGCCAAGTTAACTATGTGAAAATAATATATAAAACATCAACATTGATGTTTCGGGAAAACCTGGCACAGATCTTGATTATAGAAGAAAGCATCAGCCCGAAGAATTTCAGTTTTTCTTCGCGCGCCTTGTATCCATGAGCCTTTCCGCCGCCTCGCTACGAAGGTCCATGAGAAAAGCGGGCTAAGTGACTTCTCCCATGCAATGGCGCATGTGATGGAGGTTGAATAGTGGTCATAATTCTTTTTTATAGCGGGAGCAATGGGGATGGAAAGCGCCTGCTGCGAGAGATCGAGTCAAAAATCCATGGCCATCGGATTGAGATCGTACAAACGGTGGAGGCCCTTTCAAATCTGTTCCGCTCCCCCATGATAGGCCGAGCCATAATGGTCATGATGGCGGAGAGCACGGAACAGCTTGAGGAGCTCATTTCCATGGGTGACTTGATGAGTGATCTCCCCATTTTTTTGGTTCTTCCGGACAGGAATCCGGCCACGGTCTCAATCGGCCGCAGGCTGTATCCACGTTTTGTGGCATATGTGGACAGTGATTTCTCGGATTTCGTTTCTGTCCTGAGTAAATTGATTCATCATGGTCTGTTTGGAAATGATCAACGGGAGGCGGCGCTTTATACCGATTTTCAAAATTATAGGACAACAGGATGGACCCAGATCCCAAGTACGCAATCGGATGGAAGAAAATGAAATACGGATCATCATACAAGCAGAGGAGGGATGTATGGAAGTAGAGCTGGTGAACCCATTTATTGAAGCGACGTTGCATGTTCTTAGGACCATGTCCTCGACGGAGGCTACGGCGGGGAAGCCGTATGTAAAGAAGGATCAGCATGCGAGAGGGGATGTGACGGGAGTGATCGGGCTCACGGGTGAGGCGAGCGGCACGATTTCGGTGAGTTTTACGGAAGACAGTATCATTGCCATA
>QMLQ01000053.1 GCA_003646815.1 Deltaproteobacteria bacterium
CAACACGGGCGTTACGGTTCTGCTTGGCGCAGGTTTCTTCCTTTTTGTTTTTCTTGCCTTTTTCCGTCGAATCCCAAGGCTTGCTGGCCTTCTTCTTATTGCCGCCTATGCCTTCTTCCTCTCTAGGGGCATCATTCATTAACCCGGGTTTCTTCGTCAGCCTCGCAATGAAGGGGCGTATGAATTTTTGTCGAACAGTCGAAAGTGACCTTGTAGTTCCGAAGTCAAAGTAGTATGGTGAGGAAAAAATGCGAGGTGCTCCCATGTTTGATTATTTGTTGATGGAAGAGGAAATCAGGCTCCGGGACGAAGCCCGGGAATTCGTCAAATGGGTCCCACGCCAGATGGTTCTGGATATGGATCGGGACAAGATCAAGTTTCCCAAGGAATTCCTCCAGGAGGCGGCGCGCCGGAACCTGCTCGGGTGCCGCCACCCCAGAAAATGGGGAGGGCGTGGTATGAACTGGGTGGCCGACTGCATGCTTATGGAGGAGATCGGGACCATCGGGTACGAATTCGCCTGTGTCTTCGGGGTCGGGGCCGACCTTGTATGCGATGCTATCGTACAGCACGGGACCGATGAGCAGAAGGAGAAATATGTAGTGCCCTTGCTCAAGGGCGAGATATTCGCTGCCGAATGTCTCACCGAGCCCCGAGGGGGATCAGATTTTTTCGGTGCCACCACAAAGGCAGAAGACAAGGGAGACTATCTGCTCCTAAACGGCCAGAAACGGTTTATCGTTGGCGCGGAAGGGGCGGACTATTTTCTCGTCTACGCTCGGACCAATTTTGATCCAAAGGCTGACCCCCGAAAGGCCCTGAGCTGTTTGATTGTTGACCGGGGCCCCGGCGTCGAGGTTGGCTATCTTTACGGGCTCCTGGGGTGCCGGGGCGGCGGGACAGGAAGGCTTGTCTTCAAGGATGTAAAGGTGCCGAAAGAAAATGTGGTAGGGGAACTCCATGGGGCATATCCTGTGTTCAACACCATGATGATCCCCGAGCGCCTCGGCACCGCGGCCATGACCATCGGGGCGGCCAGGCCGGCTCTGGACATCGCCACCGGCTATACCTCCAGAAGAAAGGCATTCGGGCAGACCATTGACCGTTTCCAGGGTGTAAACTTCCAGATCGCGGAAGCCGCAATGAAACTCGACGCCTGCCGTGCCATGGCGTACACCACGGCCCGGGCGGTTGACGAAGGCGTCCCCATGCGGCGGGTCCGCCGCCTGGTTTCGGAGGCCAAGAAATTCATTACGGAAAACTGCCAGGAGGTGGTCCATAAATCCATGCAGGTTATGGGAGGTCTGGGCTACACCAGCGTGCTGCCCATTGAACGTATCTACCGGGATATTCGCCTGGCCTCCATCTGGACGGGCACGAGCGAGGTTATGGCCATGATCGTGGCCCACGAATGGTACCGGGAATATCATGCGAGAAAAAAGGAGGGCCTGGAAAGGAATTTTGAAGCGGACGCAATGGACGCGGACGCGGTGGATGAAAAAATCTATGAGTAATTGTGGTTCGCGGCCGGCTAGGGGCACCTGCCGGTGATCATGGACAAGCAGAAACTGCTCACGTGGCCGCCTGTGGTCATCTTCCTGGCCCTTTGCTGCGCCCTGCTGTGGGGGAGCGCCTTCCCCATGGTGAAAATCGGTTTCAAAATGCTCCAGGTAGAGCAGAGCACCGGCGGCAAGCTCTATTTCGCCGCGTATCGCTTCCTGCTGGCAGGCCTGATGATTTTCGGTGCTCTCTTCGCCAGCGGGACTTCCATCCTTCTGCCATCAAAGAGGGACTATGCCCTGCTCCTGCTCCTTGGCCTCCTCCAGACCACCCTTCAATACATTTTTTTCTATATCGGTCTTTCCAATACCACGGGGATGAAGGCCTCCATCATCAATGGCGCAGGGTCCTTTTTCCTCGCCCTTTCATCCCATTTGTGGATCAAGGACGATGTGCTCACCACCAGAAAGAACCTGGGGCTGATCCTCGGGTTCCTCGGGATCGTCCTGGTAAACCTGAAGCAGCGTCAATTTGACTTTGAATTTCACCTTACAGGTGAAGGCTTTATATTCTTCACGGCGCTGGCTTCCACGTGCGGGATGCTGCTGGTGAAAAAAAACTCCCTGCGAATCCATCCCCCACTCCTTTCAGCCTACCAGCTTACCTTTGGGGCTCTTGTTCTGCTGGGCATAGCGCGGGTTCTGGAACCACCGGGGGCACTCCATTTCACTTCCGCCGCCTTTCTCCTGCTCCTATACCTGGGTTTCGTGTCGGCTGCCGCCTTTTCTCTCTGGTATGTCCTGGTAAAATACAACCAACTCACCAGTATTGCCGTATACCGTTTTCTCATCCCGGTGAGCGGTACCTTCCTGTCAGCGGCTGTTCTCGCAGAGGAACATCTCACCTGGATTGCCCTTCTGTCCCTCGCACTCGTATCCCTGGGGATGATCCTTACATCCTGGAGATAGCATAGTGTAATTGATTACCTTTAATTGGCAGAATATTACCACACCTTTTTATCAATTGGAGCGAGTGCCGCATTGTTTTGGTCCGTAGCGCGAGCATAACTAGCTGATAATATGGTAAATTATTTTAGGGCCCCCCGGTTTTTCCTTTCGGCATAACCCTTGCTGAAGAATAGAGATGTCTCAAAAAAACGAGTCTTTTCCAGTAAGGAGGTTTTAGAAAACCAAATGACCCAGATCGTGAACATTGCAAGGATCACCCCCCCTGATAAATCCCAGCAGGTACCCCCTGCAACCCATCTTGAGTACCTGATTGAAAAACGCGTAATCACCCGGGATGAATTGAGGCGTGCCAAGGCCGAAGCTCACCAGGGGAAGCGGTCAGTGGAATCAGTCCTGTTGAAGAAAATGAACATAAGCAAAAACAAGATGGGAAGGGCCATTGCCGAATACTATCATGAAGAATATCTCCCGTTTGACCCGCACTATCCAGCACCGGGGGACCTCCTTTCCAGGCTGAACCCGACCTATCTCAAGAAAAACTGCTGGGTGCCGCTTTGCAAGGAAAACGGAGTTCTCAGGGTTCTTATCGATGATCCCCGGGCATTCTCCAGGATACAGGATATCAAATCTCTGATACCCGCAAAACAGTATACATTTGCCTTTGGATTCGCAGAAGATATCTACGATTTTATTGATTCCTTTTACGGCCTGTTTAATGAAGAGCAGAATATCTCCATCACCGACCTTCTGGGAAAACTCGAAACACCGGATCCGGATGAATCAGAACACAACCCTCTCTCGGTTTACCCGGAAAACAATATCATCATATCCTTGGTGAACAAGATCATCGTGGACGCCTATGGAATGGGGTGCTCCGATATTCACGTGGAACCTTACCCGGGCAGGTCTGGCGTGGAGATAAGGGTGCGCGTTGACGGGCATTGCCATGAGTACATAACGATTCCCTACAACTACAAAAGGGCCTTTATCTCACGTATCAAGATCATGGCCGACCTGGATATTTCGGAGAGAAGGAAACCGCAGGACGGCAAGATCAAATTCAGGAAATTTTATCCGCTTGACATTGAATTGCGCGTAGCCACCATGCCCACGGCCGGTGGAGAAGAAGATATTGTCATGCGAATCCTCACGGCCGGGGAGCCTATACCCCTGACTACCATGGGAATGACGCAAAGGGATTACGATCTCCTGCTGCACATGAGCAGGAAACCCTACGGTATGCTCCTCGTGGTGGGGCCGACGGGAAGTGGTAAGACGACCACCCTCCATTCCGTTTTGAGTACCATTAACACGCCCGGCACCAAAATCTGGACGGCGGAAGATCCGGTGGAGATTACTCAGCGGGGTTTGCGCCAGGTCCAGGTGCAACCGAAGATCGGGTTTGATTTTGCGGTCGCCATGCGGTCTCTGCTGAGAGCCGATCCGGACGTGATCATGGTGGGAGAAATGCGCGATCAGGAAACAGCATCAATAGCCTGTGAGGCATCCCTCACCGGTCACCTGGTCATGAGTACCCTCCACACTAACAGTGCACCTGAAACCATTACCCGGCTCATTGACATGGACATGGATGCGTTCAATCTTGCTGACGCCATCCTGGGAATCCTTGCCCAGCGGCTCGTCAGGACCCTCTGTGTGCATTGCAAAGAAGCGTACCACCCCTCGCGTGATGAATATAATGCAATGGTACGGAGGTACGGAAACGGCTTTGACAAACTCCGGATATCCTACCGGAGGGACCTGCTTCTCTATCGGGCTGCCGGCTGTCCGGAATGCCACAATACGGGGTACAAGGGGCGAACAGCCATTATTGAATTCCTGGAGGCCACTCCGGACATCAAGGCCCTCATTTTGAACAATCCTCACGTGGAAAAAATCAGGCAGCAGGCAATCAAGGACGGCATGACCACCCTGATGCAGGACGGAATTCGAAAGGTCTTCCTGGGTCTCACGGATCTGAACCAGGTCAGGAGGGTGTGTATTTGAGTGTAGCGCCGCGCGCATATTCCATGAAATACCGGTAGAAGGCCACCACCACCAGGGAATGGGTAATCACCCCGTCGTGGATCAGCCGGGGTATCTCTGCTAGGGGTTTAACCAGGATTTCGATGTCTTCTCCTCCATCCTGGTCCTGCTCTCCTACCTGCATGGCGTTTTTTGCGAAAAACGTGTAGCACTTGTTATTCTGTATGGCTGGGTTGGGGTACACAAACCCCAGGGGGATCATCTCTTCAGCTCCATACCCCGTTTCTTCAGAAAGCTCACGCCATGCCGCCTGCTCGGGTGTATCGCCTTCATCCACCAGGCCTCCGGGTATCTCCAGGGTCACGTCCCGAATACCATGGCGGTACTGCCTGACCAGGACCACCTGGTTGTCTTCCGTCAGCGGAATCACGTTGACCCATGGATTGGATTCCAGCACGAAAAAATCATACTCATGCCCTGTCCTGGGGGAAACGGACCGGTCTTTTCGCAGGCCGAACACCCGGTATGACCTGTCGGTATTGGTAGAGATAATTTTCCAGGGCTTTGGTGCCATATCATTTTTCCTCCTTCGTTCCTGCTCCTGCTTTCATGAACGCATCAGTATGAAGGTATGATAGGACCTTATGAACCGAAAGATCCAACCCTTCCTGTTCACACTGAGGTCAAGCCTATGTTCCGTTCTGTACGCCAAGAAGGCTTGCCCGTCAACAGGAAACCGGAACAGTATCGGAATTTCCTATGTGTTCTACTTGATTCATCGCTTTTTCCAGTTTGACATGAGTCCATTTTATATTATTTTGTTGTAAATTCAACGAGGAAGACCAGACCGCCGCACGACAGGAGAGAAATAAGAATGGAAAAGACACTTGATGCAAGGGGAAAAGCGTGTCCTCAACCGGTCCTGATGACAAAGGATGCCATTGAATCCATGGAGGAAGGCATCGTTACCGTCCTGATTGACAGCGAGGTCTCAAAGGACAATGTGGTACGGTTTGCCACGAGCCAGGGGTGCACGACAGAGGTTGAGACAAAGGACAATATCTTTACAGTGAAGGTAACCAAGGGCAAAACGCCGGAAAAAGAAAAGGGCGATGAAAAGCCCCTTGAGACCGGGAAAGCCTCCAACATCGTCGTTTATGTGCACACCAATACCATGGGAAGAGGAGACGATGATCTCGGGTCCATCCTGATGAAGGGCTTCATCAAAACCCTCAAGGATGTGGATCCCAAACCTGCCAGGATCATTTTTGTAAACAAGGGGGTCTTTTTAACCACGTCTGGGTCTGAGCTGATCAATGATATCAAGACGCTCGAAGAAATGGGCATTGAGGTCCTGTCGTGCGGGACGTGCCTTGATTTTTTTCACCTGAAGGAGTCACTTGAGGTGGGGCTTGCCTCAAACATGTATGATATCACCTCGGCCCTCATGCAGGCGGATAAAGTGGTGATGCCGTGACACGCTCCCCCGGCAAGATCATTTACCTCGACCATGCCGCCACCTCGTTCCCCAAGACGGAGAAGGTAAAAGAAGCGGTCCTGGAGCACTTTATAAAGTATAGTGCCAGTCCTGGTCGATCAGGTCATTCCCTGTCCCTGGCGGCAAGCCGTGCCTTGTTTGAGGCGAGGGAAGCCATCGCGGCTTTTTTCCACGTGGACGATTCCCGCAAGGTGATCTTCACCCGGAATGTCACCGAATCTTTGAACCTGGCCATTCATGGCATGGTACGGGAAGGAGACCGCGTGATCACCACCTCAATGGAACATAACTCGGTCATGCGTCCCCTGCGGTACCTGGAGGAAAGGGGACTCATTCAATTGACCGTGGTTCCTTCTTCCCCGGAAGGCTTTGCGGATATTCCCGGACTCGCCAGGGCCGTGCAAGCGCAAAATCCGAGGCTCCTGGTGGTGAACCATGCCTCCAATGTAACCGGTACCCTGGTTGACCTTGAGCGAATTGCCGGGATAAAGGGTTCCGCCTGCCTCCTGGTTGACGGGGCGCAGACCGCTGGATCAATTCCCATTCACCTGGATTCCCTGGACGTGGATCTGTTCGCCTTTACGGGGCACAAGGCACTCCAGGGTCCGCAGGGAACCGGCGGATTGATCCTGAAGACCGGCGAAGAGCCCCTGCTTCCCCTGATGCAGGGGGGAACAGGCAGCCATTCCGAATTTGAGCAGCAGCCCGACTTTCTCCCGGACAGGTTTGAAAGCGGCACGCCCAACGGCTGCGGGTTTGCCGGGCTGGCTGCAGGGATCGGTGTGGTGGAAGAGCGGGGTGTGCCCGCTATCCGGGAACATGAAAAGACTCTGACGAAAAGGCTCCTGGAAGCGTTGCTCACCATGGACCGTGTTCACATCCTGGGCCCCAGGGATCCGGACAAGCAGACCGCAGTTGTTTCCCTCCAGGTGGACAGGATGAGCCCGTCGGAGGTGGGGTTTCAGCTGGATCGAGAATTCGACATCTGCGTCCGCACCGGACTTCACTGTGCCCCGGCAGCCCACAGGACCATTGGTTCCTTTCCCCAGGGGACTGTCAGGCTTTCCCTTGGGATGACCAACAGCATGGATGACGTGGATGCGGCAATAGAGGCACTGCAATGGATCATCTCCCGCTAGAAAAGCAAGAAAGGACCCTTGTTTTTGTGCTCTACTCCATCCACAATGTCATGAAGGCTGAAAAAGTGTTAAGATCACAAGAGGTCCTGTTCGATACCATTCCCGTTCCCAAGGAGATAAGTGCTGACTGCGGCATGGCCATCCTCGTGGCATGTGATAACAGAAAAAGGGTGCGTAAAATGCTTGAGAACAGCGGCATAGACATCAAGGGAATTTATCTGAGAACATGCGGACGATACGAGAAAGAAAATGACTGATGACAAGAAACATCTCAGGCTGACACAGACCGTAACCGGTTCGGGTTGAGCCTCCAAACTGCCTCCAGGGGACCTGGAGAAGGCACTCTGCGGACTTTCCTTTCCCGCCGATGAACATGTCCTTATTGGGCTGGATTCACCGGATGATGCCGGGGTATATCAGATCACCGATGACATAGCCCTGATCCAGACGGTGGATTTTTTTACACCCATCGTGGATGACCCGTACTGGTTCGGCAGATCGCCGTGGCCAATGCCCTGAGCGATGTTTATGCCATGGGGGGAACTCCCATCACCGCCATGAATCTCGTGGCATTTCCCCTCAAGGACATGGAACTGTCTGTCCTGAGGGAAATCCTCCAGGGGGGGATGGATAAACTGGCCGAGGCGGGTGTCTCCCTGGTGGGCGGACACAGCGTGGAGGATAAGGAACTGAAGTATGGCCTCTCCGTCACAGGCATCATCCACCCGGATAAGATCCTTTCCAAGAAAGGATTCCATCCGGGAGACAAACTTATCCTGACCAAACCCCTGGGGACGGGTATTATCAACACCGCCATCAAGGGAGGACTGGCGTCAGAGGGGATCATCGAAAAAGCGACCAGGATGATGGCCCATTTGAACCGAACTCCCGCGCAGGTGATGGAGGCGTTCGAGGTCCATGCCTGTACCGACGTGACCGGATTCGGACTCCTGGGGCACCTGTGTGAAATGGTCGTGGAAAGCGGGTATGGAGCTGTCATTGCTGCCGGGGACATCCCTGTTTACCCGGAAGCAAGGGAATATGGAGAAATGGGCTTGGTTCCCGCCGGAACCTACAATAACAAAAAATTCCGTGAAGAGTTTGTCACGTTTGACGATGCCATTGATCCGGTGACGCGGGACATCCTCTTTGACGCCCAGACATCCGGGGGTTTCCTGATCATGGTGGCGCCGGCGGACGCGGTCCCGCTGGTGGAGAAACTGCGCGCACAGGGGGTGGAGGACGCCACTGTCATCGGCGAGGTCATCGAATCCCCCAAAGAAAAGATCCTCGTCCATGCGTGAAACTCCCCCTCCAGAGCAGGAGGCCTCATGAAGCTCCATGAAGGAGGAACCTTTCCGGGCTAAGACTATGCCGATGGCAAGACATGAAGATGACATTCATATCACCCCGGAAATGACCCTGCTGGACATCATTTCCCGACACCGGGAAACCGAGGCTGTTTTCAGGAAATACGACGAGCAGGCAGGCGTCTGCCTCTGCTGCCAGGCCCTGTTTGATCCGCTGAAAACCGTTGCGGAAAAATACGGGCTGGATCTGAAGCAAATTCTCACTGACCTTGCATCTGCCTCTTCTTCAAAGGAAAGCGGCAATCACTCCCGCAAGGAGCACGATGCTCACATAGCTGTTGATGGTAAAAAAGGCCAGGTCAATCCGTTCAAGCCTTCCCCCTGACACAACCCGATGCTCCCATACAAGGAGCACTCCCACGGCCCCGGTACCGGCGAAATACGGCCAGGAAAAGCCGCCCATCCAGCCGGCAGCCGCAAAAATGAGAAATGAAAGAATGTGAAACAGTGCGGACACCGCAAGGGCCGACCCCTGTCCCATCACCGCCGGGATGGAATGGAGGCCCATTTCCCGGTCAAAGGAAACGTCCTGGCAGGCGTAGATAATATCAAACCCCGCCACCCAGAAAAGAACCCCCAGAGAAAGCACCACCACGGGCCATGTGATGGTCCCGGTCACGGCCAGGAAACCGCCCGCCGGGGAAAGGGAAAGGGCAAGCCCCAGGAAAATATGGCACGCCCAGGTAAACCGCTTGGTGTAGGAATATCCCAGGATCACCGCGAGGGCCAGGGGTGAAAGATAAAAACACCATCTCCCGAGGGCCAGTGCGGAGAGAAAGAAAAACACCACAGAACACCACCAAAAGCACCACACAGCGGTTTTCCCGAGTTGCCCTGACGGGATTTCCCTGGTCATGGTTCTAGGATTTTTCACGTCGAACGGGAGGTCAACCAGCCGGTTAAAGCTCATGGCCGCGCTTCGGGCACCCACCATGGCAAGCAGGATAAAGAGGCTTTTTCCCCATCCCGGCCATCCTCCTGCTCCCATCACGGCCCCGGCATACGCCAGGGGCAGGGCGAACAAGGTGTGCTCAAATTTTATCATCCTGAGTATGCGCTTCAGTGTTTCCATCAGTAAACCGGTAAGTTGCTTACCCGCTTTTGTCGCGGACTTTCGCAGCGAGGCTATCCACCGCCACAGTAGATTGCCCCTGAGAAATGCGGGCTAATCATCAGCCGTGACGGGGTAATGGAATATTTTGCCTTCATGGTTCCGCAAGACCAGGGACCCCTTTTTCCTGTCAACCAGGTATTCGGGGAGCAGGGGGACTTTTCCCCCTCCTCCCGGCAGACAATGGCAAAATGGGGAACACAGAGCCCGGACATGTACTCCCTGAGGGCTGCTACAATTTTCAGCCCTTTTTCGAGCGGGGTCCAGAAATGGGCAGTCCCCTTCGCCAGGTCTCCCTGGAAGAGGTAATAGGGCCGCACCCGGATAGTCAGGAGCTTTTTCATCAGACTTCCCATGACCGTGGGATCATCGTTTACGCAGATGCTTGATGAAAGCCGAATGGTTGAATCCGAGGAAATTGAAGCAAGTGTCATCCTTGACCACCATGAAAACGACAAAGTGGTAGGCGTTGAATTCCTGGCCATTTCATCCAGAGTTTCTGAAAGCGAATTGTCTCCTATCCAGCTCAAAGCGGGCTAGCGCAGCTCGGGGAGCGCATTTTCCAGGACCCGCCTGGCCCCGGGACCACAGGTGAAGATCGGATCAAGAACGGAAAGGTTTCCGATAAACTGCCCCCAGAGCTGCGGGTAGACGATAGGGCGTGCTCTGAAAAACTTGAGCTCAATACCCTGCCCGTCAAAGAGTTCCCCGGGCAGGTACTTTGCCGCCGATGCCTGGGCCAGAAAACAATCGGCCCCCAGCTCCCCGCATATGGTTCTGGACAGGTCCGGTTCTCTTGATGTGATCCCCAGTTCCGAGAGCAGGACAACTTTGGTCTGTATTTCAAGAAAATCCATGATGTGGGTGAAAACCGCGAGGTTCATATCCACAAGCAGCTCAGGGATGTCGGAGAAAAGCCCCTCGAAAAAAGGCTCATGCTCCTCAAAAAACGGAGCATTTGCGTAGGCTGATTTCAGGCTTGCGAGATGCTTCACGGCCCAGGTTCCTTCTCTGTAAATCCGCACCTCATTGATCTTCTGCAGACCAAGCCCCTTTTTCCACACGGGGACCGTCATCCAGTAGGTGCCCTGGTCGTTCTTGAAACGGTTTCGATTGAGCCAGGTGGTCCCCCTGGGGAACTGCACCGAGTCCAGGAGCACCAGAACATCGGAAAGCATGACCTTCTGGAAAAATCCCGCAAAAGGTGCAAAATATGGCCGGTATGTTGAAACAACCAATGGTTCGCGTTCCCTTATTAATGCTGATTATTCGCTCGCGGTGCGCCCTTCTTCCCCTAGCCCCTTGGTTTCACCCTTCTCAAAAAACATTACATGTTGGGCCTTTTTTTGCTTGACATACAACATATAGTGCCTAAAATAGAATCCTCTCAAATTCAGCTTGCCGATCGTGCACCCGCGCCAGCTGGTCTCAAAAGGTTTTTAAACTCGTGCACTTCGCCCGAGGATGTTGTATAACTAAGTAGCACTTTCTGGAGAAATTTCAACGTAGATTAATTCACCATGGCAAAAAAACGGAGGAGTTTTATGGGCCAAGACAGCAAGATCCTTATTACCGAAGAAGGCACCTTTGATCTCAACAACTACCGGTGGGATGACCACCGTTTTTCCGATCTCCTGAGAGAGGAAAACGAACTCGATACGGATCAGGCCTTGGATATCAGCCGTTTTCTCCGGGAAGAGATTGCCAAGATGGAACTCCAGACCATCACTATACCCGTCCTGGAAAAAATAATCGAGGCAAAATTACTGGAATACGGCCTCACAAAGACCACCTCCATTCACCTGGATAAGTCCTTCTTCGTCAAGAATGAGCTGATCCTTTCGCCCAATGCCAGAAGAGTGCTCAAGCGGCGGTACCTCAAGAAGGACTCAGAAGGCCGGGTTATTGAAACACCGGAGCAGATGTTCCGGAGAGTGGCCCATCATATTGCCAGGGCGGAAAAAAATTACGGTGACGCTGCCAAGGCCCGGGAAATGGAAGACCTCTTTTACCGGATGATGACGGAATTCAAGTTCCTGCCAAACTCCCCCACCCTGATGAACGCGGGACGCCAGCTTGGACAGCTTGCCGCCTGCTTCGTCCTGCCAGTGGAAGACAGCATGGATGGAATATTCGATGCCCTCAAGAACGCTGCCCTGATCCATAAATCAGGGGGAGGAACCGGGTTTGCCTTTTCGCGGCTCAGGGCCAAGGACAGCCGGGTGGGGACAACCGGGGGTGTCGCCTCCGGACCCGTCTCGTTCATGAAGATTTTCAATACCGCCACCGAGCAGGTCAAGCAGGGAGGAACCAGGAGAGGGGCAAACATGGCTATTCTCAAGGTGAACCACCCTGACATCATGGAATTCATTTACAGCAAAAAACGCAACAAGGAACTCAACAATTTCAATATCTCGGTAGGCGTGACCGATGAGTTCATGCAAGCCGTAGAAAAAGATGAAACCTATCCCCTGATGGACCCGCGGGAAAATAAGAAGGTGGGTGAACTCAATGCCAGGGAGGTTTATGAGGCCCTGGTGCACCAGGCATGGGAAAACGGCGATCCCGGCATCATATTCCTGGACAGGATAAACCAGGACAACCCCACACCGGAGCTAGGTGAAATCGAAAGCACCAACCCGTGCGGAGAACAGCCCCTCCTTCCCATGGAGGCATGCAACCTCGGTTCCATCAACCTGGCCAAGTTCGTCATTGAAAGTGATGAGGAGCCGGCCATTGACTACGACGCCCTCCGGGAGGCCGTCTGGCTTTCGGTCCGGTTCCTGGACAATACCATTGACATGTCCAAGTACCCCCTCCCGGAAATAGATCGCATGGTAAAGGGCAACAGGAAAATCGGGCTCGGTGTTATGGGCTTTGCCGACATGCTTTACCAGTTGCGGGTGCCTTACAACTCCGAACAGGCCCTGGCGCTGGCCGAGGAAGTCATGGGCTTCATCCAGAAGGAATCGCACGAGGCCTCTAAATACCTTGCCGGCGAGCGTGGCACTTTTGAAAACTTCGACAAGAGTATCTACAAGGACCGTGAAGGATGCACGTACCGCAATGCCACCACCACCACCATTGCCCCCACCGGAACCCTCAGTATCATTGCCGGGTGCTCCAGCGGCATCGAGCCCCTGTTTGCCCTCAGCTTTGTCCGGCACGTGATGGACAATGACGAACTCATGGAAGTCAATCCCTACTTCGAGGCTGTTGCCCAGGAACGGGGTTTTTACAGCCCTGAATTGATGGACACCATTGCCCGGAAGGGATCCATCCATGACCTTGAAGAGATCCCTGATGACGTGAAGGAGATTTTTGTCACGGCCCATGATGTGACGCCTGAATGGCATATCCGTATGCAGGCGGCCTTTCAGAAATACACGGACAACGCGGTTTCCAAGACCGTGAACCTGCCCAAAGACGCCACCATTGAGGACGTGCAAAAGGTCTATGACCTGGCCTACCGGCTCCAGTGCAAGGGGGTGACCATCTACCGGGACGGCAGCAAGGAAGAGCAGGTCCTCTCGTTCGGTGAAAAGAAGAACCTGGACGAAGGGTTCATGACCGCAGTGAAGGAACGTCCCGAGACCCTGGAGGGTTTTACCACCAAGATGAACACCGGCATGGGGAACCTCTACGTTACCGTGACCGAATACGACGGCAGGCCCTTTGAGGTTTTTGCCACCATCGGAAAATCAGGCCGCTCCACCACCGCTAAGACAGAGGCCATCGGCCGCCTTGTCTCCCTGGCCCTTCGCTCCGGGGTCAAGGTGGAAAAGATCGTTGAACAGCTCAAGGGCATCGGCGGGGAACATCCCGTGTTCCAGAAGGACGGGCTGGTTCTCTCCATCCCCGATGCCATTGCCCGTATCCTTGAGAGGAGATATCTCCAGGACTCTCCCCACACAAGGAACAACAATTACCATAACAGCCTGGCGGGCGAGACCTGCCCCGAGTGCGGCCAGACCATCAGCTTTGAAGAAGGATGCATGACCTGTCACTTCTGCGGCTTCACCAAGTGCGGGTAAGGTTCCCTTGATCCAGGGACAAAGCGCCCGCGCTTTGTCCCAAGTAGCACTCTCGATCTCCACCTGCGATTCCTCCAGGGCGCGCGACACTTCCTCTGACTCCCGAAGCCGGGCGGAACCCCCAGGCGCCACTTCCCCGCCGCCCGCCACATAATTCGATTATTCCCGTGACACGGGTTTACAAAATCCTTGTCACGCAAAACATACTTTACACAATCGTCGGGCTTGGAGCGGCTACAGGTCGTCCAAGGGGCTTTTCACCCCCCAGCCTCCCTGTTGCAGGACATGGGTGTAGATCATCGTGGTCGAGACGTCCTTGTGCCCCAGCAAGGCCTGAATTGTCCGGATATCCGTGCCCCTTTCCAGGAGATGGGTGGCAAAACTGTGGCGGAACGTGTGGGCGCTGACCTGTTTTCGCAACCCCAGTGTCTTGGCAGCGGCCTTGATGGCCTTGTTTACGACACTTGGGTCCACGTGATGTCTTCGGACCTTCCCGCTCATTGGATCTGTTGATACCTGCCGGGAAGGAAAGACATACTGCCACACCCATTCCCTGCCGGCGTTCGGGTATTTGCGCGCGAGGGAATAGGGAAGGAAGACCTCACCATATCCATGGGCCAGGTCCTGTTCATGGAGGATTTTCACCTTTGCCAGATGATTTTCCAGCAAGGGGATAATGGATTCCGGGAATGTCGTTACCCTGTCTTTCGCACCTTTCCCGGAGCGTACCGTTATATGCTTCATCTGATAATCAATGTCTTTCACCCTGAGCCTGACAGCCTCGGTTATTCGCAGTCCACTGCCGTAAAGGAGCTTGACGATCAGTTGGGAGGGACCCTGGAGAAGATGGATAATCTGCCGCACCTCGTCTCGTGTCAGGACTACGGGAATGTTCATTTTCTTTTTGGCCCGAACCGCATTAATTTCCCCTCCCAAGGGTGTTTTCAGGACTTTCTTGTAGAAGAACACCAGAGCGTTCATAGCCTGGTTTTGGGTCGAAGGGGCGACATGACACTCCACGGCCAAATGGGTAAGAAACTGTTCTATCTTTCTTTCCCCGTCTTGGAGATCTTCCCGGCTGTTCATCCGATGGTATTGAACATACCGCTTGATCCAGTCGGTGTAGGTCCGTTCGGTATGGATGGAGTAATGATGAAGACGCATAATTTCGCGTACTTGATCGAGAAGCCTTTTTTCTTTGCTGCTTGACATTGCTTTTGTTCACCTGTATTAAGGAATATATGTACTACGAGGTTACCTGATAACCTTGTTTTCGTCAAGTTATCAGGGCAAACAGCAATGTTAATCAATGGTTCCCGCGGCGCTTCGAGCCGCGGGAATGCCGAGTTGCCCGGTTCCCGGTCGCCCGTTTGGTTCTTCGGCGCTTCGCGCCTCGGGAACCAAACGTTCGACCGGCAGGACCCCCTTGATAACCGGCTGCTACACAGCCGTTATCAAGGAGAACCTGCCGGTCAACTCGGCATTAAAGCTAAAAAGAGGAACTTGAATGGCTAATTCTAGTAAACAAGTAGAGAAAAAGTCATGTTTTGTAATAATGCCAATTTCCGACGTAGAAGGGTATGAAAGTGGACACTTTTCAAGAGCTTATAGGCACTTAATAAAGCCAGCTTGTGAAGATGCTGGATTTGATCCAATTCGTGCTGATGAAGTAGCATCAAGCAACTATATCGTTATCGATATTCTTTCAAAGATTGTAGAAAGTGAATTAGTCATCTGTGATTTAAGTGGTAAAAACCCAAATGTGTTATATGAGCTTGGCATAAGACAAGCATTTAATTTGCCAACAGTTCTAATTAAAGATA
>QMLQ01000054.1 GCA_003646815.1 Deltaproteobacteria bacterium
ATGGTCAACATGCCCCATAATGGTTACCACCGGCGGTCTCGACACAAGGTCCTCTTCCTTGTCTTTTTCTTCCGCGATCAGCTGTTCCTCCTGGAAAGAGCCAAGCTCCAGTTCAAACCCATACTCATCGGCAACCAGTGTTGCGGTCTCAAAATCTATGGACTGGTTGATATTCGCAACCACCCCAAGCCCCAGCAAGGTCTTTATCAGGTCGGTTCCCTTGGCACCCATGGCACGGGCAAGCTCAGCAACCGTAACAACTTCCTGAACCTTTATCCGTCGTTTTATCGCCTTGGGAACGGTAATTTCCGTATGTTTCTGTCCTCTCTTGGCCTCTTTTCCCTTTCTTGCGCCCTTTTTGTCCTTTCTCTTCGGCCCCTTTCCTTCGTAAAGGTCGGCACGTTCGAAAATCTCCTTTTTCTTGTGCCGTATACCGAGTTTGGGGACCTCTTTCTCTTTTTCAGCCTTCCCTTTCTTCTTTCTTTTCTTCGATGGTTTTACTTTTTTTGCTTCTTCCGCTACTTCTTTGGCAATCTCCAGCGGGGTAACAGCAGCGGCTTTCTTTCTCGGAGCGGGCTCAGCAGCTTCCTTGACCTCTTTCATCCCGCGGATTATTTCTCGAAGGGGTCCTTCCTCGGGTCGTTTTATTATCTTCGCCGGCTGCTCTCGTTTCTTTTTCTTTACTTTTTTGGGCTTGGACCTTTCTTCCGCTTTTTCTTCGGCAGCTTCTCCACCCTCTTTTTCCGGGAGAGGCGTCTCTGCTTCCTTCTTTTCCGCTTGAGTCGTTTCTACGGGTTCCTCAACCTTCTCCTCAATTCCAGGCTTTTCGGATTCAATCGATTCCTCAAGGCCCCCGGCGGGAACTTCGGGCACCTGTTCCTCCTCGGAAACCGGCACCACTTCTTCAGCCCCTTCCGCTGTTGCTTCAGGGGGGACCTCTTCTTCCACCTTGGTTTCAGGGGGCTTTTTCTCCACTTCAACCCGTTTTTTCCGGCGCCGTATGACGGTGGGCTTAATCCTCTTTTCCTCGACGACCTCGGCCACTGCCCCGGAAACAATCTTTCGTGCTTGCACGGCATCCTGCTCATCAAGCGTGCTCATATAATTTTTAATATCCATTCCTCCGGCCTGGAGCTTCTGCACAAGTTCCTTGCTGTCAAGACTTAGTTCCCGAGCCAGTTCGTAGACCCTCACTTTAGCCATACATTCCCCCAAAAATGATTCTCACAACCTCAACGCGCTCCCCGGACTATTTCAGCTCCTTTTTTCCTGAAGGATCTCCCGAGACGCTTCCCATTCTTCAGCTGTTCGATGCAACGCGTTTCATTGCACACATAGGCCCCTCGACCTGGGGCGCTACCGCTTCTATCCATGACAACACAACCATCTTCATTCAACACAAGACGAATCATTGAATTCTTGCTCCCTTTCCGGCCACATGCGATGCATGTGCGAATCGGGATATGCCTTTTTTCCCTACCCATATCGTTTAAGGCTCTTATGCATAGACTTGCGTCCAAAATGGGCGAAAAATTTCTTTTGTGCTCCTATTGAATGTCAAATATCAAATGACTAAATTCGGTCCATCCGGGTTACGGCCCTATTCCTTTGTCTCTCCATCCGCCTGAGGCTCTTCGTCTGCTTGTTGCTCTTCTCTATCATCTTCGGCAACAGTGTCTTCGCTTTCTTGTGTAGCCTCTTCTTCCGAGGCATCATTCTTCTCCGGCGTATATTCTTTGGCACTTTGAATGATGGCCTCTGCATCCTCTTCAGAAATATCACCCATGGACATCAATTCTTCTACGGTGGCCTCGGCCAAGTCTCCTGCAGATCGGAATCCCTCTTCAAAAAGATTCCCCGCCAACTTTTCGCCGACGCCCTCCACACTCAGCAGGGACATATAGTTCTCTTTCAGGGCATCGTTATAATGGGTCTCACTGGTAACATCCAGCTTCCACCCGGTTAATCTCGATGCCAGCCGGACATTTTGTCCCCGCTTCCCGATCGCCAGAGACAGTTGATCATCAGGGACCACAACCTCCATGGATTGATTGGTCTCATCCATGATCACCCGAACAATCTCAGCCGGTGCCAGGGCGTTACATATGAACTTCGCGGGATCTGGGTCCCACGTAACAATATCTATCTTTTCCCCACGCAGCTCCTGGACCACCGCCTGGACCCTGCTCCCTTTCACCCCCACACAGGCACCAACGGGGTCCACGTCCGATTCCTTCGAAGAGACGGCAATCTTTGCGCGGCTTCCCGGCTCACGGGCAACCTGCACAATCTGAACGATCCCCTCGGAGATCTCCGGCACCTCTGTCTCAAAGAGGGCCGAGAGAAAGTTCGGATGGGTTCTTGATAGGATAATTTGAGGTCCCCTGCTGAACTGTTTTACGTCAAGGATATACGCCCTGATCCGATCTCCCTGCCGGTATGATTCTCTTGGAATCTGTTCCCTGCCGGGAAGTTCAGCTTCAGTGCGCCCGAGATTGACGATGATTGCTCCCTTGTCAAAACGCTGGACGATACCGTTGATGATTTCTCCTCTTCTGTCCTTGAAGTCGTCGAAAACGATATCGCGCTCCGCCTCTTTGAGTCTCTGCATGATCACCTGTTTAGCGGACTGGGCGGCGATCCTGCCGAATGAACCCATATCCATCTTCATGCCAAGGCTGTCTCCCAGTTCGGACTCAGGATCCAGATCTCTGGCTTCTTCCAGGGACACCTGCAGGTGTTCGTCGGCTACCTCTGAAACCACTTCCTTGAATTCAAAGACTTCTATTTCACCCAGCTCATCATTGAAGCTTACTTCCAAATCGCGTTCAGCACCGAATGTCTTCCTGGCGGCTGCTTTCACCGCCTCTTCAAGGGCCTGGACAAGCACATCTTTTTCAACGCCTTTTTCCCGGCTTACGGTTTCTATCATCCTTTTCAAATCCGTTATCATTTTTCTCCTGCCCCTTTTACCTTTTGGCTATTCTCTATTCCCAAACCGCTCATTCGTAGACGAGATTTGCCTTGTCAATCCCATGGATCGGCAATACAGCCTTTCCCTTTTCAACCTCGACCGCGATCGTTCCTTCCTGCATTTCAATCAGCCGGCCGGTGAAGTTCCTGCGCCCTTCCACGGGGGTTTTCATCCTCACCTTCACTTTCTTCCCCATGGCCCACGCAAAATCCTTTTCCCTTTTCAGCCGTCGATTGAGCCCGGGAGAGGAAACCTCCAGCACATATCTTTCCGGAATAAGATCCTTCACATCAATCAGGACGCCAATTTCCCGGCTCACCCGTGCACAGTCATCAAGAGATACTCCGCCGGGCCGATCCATATACACCCTGAGCACCCTTCTCCCGCCTGGCCCGAAATATTCCACATCAATAAGCTCAAACCCCATTTCCTCAAGGACCGGTTCCACCAGCATGGTGATCTGATCGGTTATGGTGCCACCCGGTACGTTCATCCTTTATTCAACACTCCTGCCTTGAGACTACAGCCTATCTATATACAAAAAGCGGGCGAAAGGCCCGCTTCCTCATCTGCAGACTAGATTGTAGGGAGTATCTCCGTAACCACCCTTCGATGGTATGAGCCATCCAACGTCGAGCCCGCAATTTGAAGAAGCCGTTTTCCACAGGGAAGACTGACAACCTCAAAAAGGGAAGCAGGCCTCAAAGGCCTGGGAATGGAGCGGGCAACGGGGTTCGAACCCGCGACACCAAGCTTGGGAAGCTTGTACTCTACCAACTGAGCTATGCCCGCCCGGTTCCATTCACCCTTTCCCCGATAAACAGGTGGAAAGGATATTCAACGTGGCATTATAAGGTCATTCAATCTACCAGTCAAGCGCTAAATTTGCCCCCTTCAGGGCTTGACAAATGTGCCGCCTGCATATAACATTTTGACATTACTCAGGGAGCTAGGCTTTCATTACACTCTCAGTTTATGTGCAATATGTATAATACTGAAAAACTTCAGGCTGCGGCCTGACCGAGCTGCGATGAGTAAGGAGCCTTCATAATGCCAACTCCAGCCGGGAGCTTGTTAGAATAATTGGAAGATGACTCTGGTCAAGGCCTCTTAGGCCGGTTCAAATCCCTGCTTAGAAAAAAGGGGCACCTGGGCGACAGCAGTGATCTCACGGAAGAGATTCATGACCTCATGGATGAGGGTCAGGCCAAGGGCCTTGTCAGCAATGAAGAAAGTGACATGGTCTTCGGAGTCCTGGATCTCAAGGAAACCAAAGCCCATTCCATTATGGTTCCCCGGATTGAGATTTCGTCCGCCCCCGTTGATGCCAGTCTGGGCGAGATTATCAGGCTCGTGGCGAATTGCGGGCATACAAGGATCCCCATTCACAAAGAAAATATTGATCAGATTGTGGGAATTCTGCATGCCAAGGATCTCCTCAAATTGTGGGGGGAAGACTCGCATTCCATCATCCCTTCCCACATCCTTCGGGAACCCTATTTTGTTCCAGAAAACAAACCGTTGAACGATCTTCTGAAAGAATTGAAAGAAAAAAAGAACCATCTTGCCGTGGTAACAGACGAATACGGCGGCACAGCGGGTATCGTCACCATTGAGGATATCCTGGAGGAAATTGTCGGGGAGATTCAAGACGAGCACGACAACGATCTGCCCCTTATCACAAAGCTCGACGAGGATCGTTTTCTGGTCGATGCACGACTCGAAGCAAACCGTTTTGAGGAAGCTTTTGGCATAAAACTCCCGGAAGGAGATTTTGAATCAGTGGGAGGATTCATTATTCACATGCTGGGAAGAATCCCCGAGGGAGGTGAAACATTCTCTTTTGATGATCTTGATGTTACCATTCAGAATGCTGATCAAAGAAAGATCAGCAAGATAGTCGTCGAACGAAAGACCGGCCCCTCAGACTCCTCTTCCTGACCCTCACCCATTTCCCTATGCCTGAAATACGCCAAAATCGGACCGGAGAAAAACGGCTGCTTGCGGTCCTCACCGGACTCCTGCTCACGGGGCTTTTTCCCCCTGCACACTTCTCGTGGGTGGCCTGGGCGGCGCTAGTTCCCCTCTTTATCTGTCTTAAAAACACTGCACCGCTTCAGGCCCTGAAACTGGGTCTTCTTGCGGGAATGGCTCATTATCTGTCCCTCATGTATTGGATCATTTTTGTCCTTGACCATTACGGTAATCTTGGATTGCTCCTGAGCATCGGGCCCTACTTCCTTCTCTCTTTTTATCTCTCCCTGTTCACAGCCCTTTTCTGCTGGGGAATGGTAAAAATCACCCGCTGCGTATCTTTTCCCTGGTTCTTTGTCGCGGGCCTCTGGGTCGCGCTCGAATACCTCAGGGCGCACTTTCTTTCCGGCTTTCCATGGTGCCTGCTCGGTTACACCCAGTACAGCCACCTGCAAGTCATCCAGATAGCTGATATTGCGGGGGTGTATGGTATTTCATTTTTAATCGTTCTCTCAAACGGCCTTGTCTTCTCCCTTCTCTTCAGGCAGACCCCTAAAAAAAAGGCTTTTTTTCGCGTACAATTTCTCCTGGGAATCCTCCTGCTATCTGCAGCGGTTTCTTATGGCTTTTATAAAACAGGTTCCCAGGAAACTTTTGACCCGCAGAAAAATATTACCTGTGCCATTATACAACCAAACATAGACCAGTCAGTTAAATGGGACCCCGCCTACCAAACAAAAAGCATAAACACTTATCGAAGATTGACACTTTCCGTTTCGTCAGCGAATCCCCGGTTGGTCGTGTGGCCTGAAACCGCGGTTCCTTTTTTTTTCCAGGACCCGTCCGATCTTACAGAGGATGTCCGTTTGCTCGTCCAGGCGATGCACACTGACCTCCTCTTTGGCAGCCCTGCATACCGCCGCAAGAAACGGACATATGTTTACTATAACCGGGCCTATCTTCTTGGCTCCGATGGCCGGACGTCTTTCTACGACAAAGTTCACCTGGTCCCTTTCGGAGAATATGTTCCCCTGAAGCGTTTCCTTTTTTTTGTGGACCGCCTCGTGGCGGGCGCGGGTGACTTCGAGCCGGGGAAAAATGTATGCCCTCTCAGGAACAGGAACCTCACCATTGGCCCTTTGGTCTGCTTTGAAGCCATATTCCCGGAACTCGCCCGGGTGCAGGTCAAAAAAGGAGCACAGATTCTTGTGAATCTCACAAATGATGCATGGTTTGGCTTCAGCAGCGCCCCTTACCAGCACCTTGCCATGTCTGTACTCCGGGCAGTTGAGAACCGCAGGCCGCTCATCCGTGCTGCCAATACCGGAATCAGTGCGTTTATCAGTCCGTCCGGAAAAATTGAAGAAAGATCCCCCCTTTTCGTGGAGGCAACCATGATCAGGGAGGTGCATCCTGTATCTTCACATTTCTCTTTCTATACGCGGTTCGGAGATGTTTTTGCGCTGCTTTTCTGCGCCGTTTCCATGATGATTCTGCTATGGTGTTGGACAAGAACGACCGGACGTGACAACAAAAACACACAAGCGCACTTGAAAAATATTCATAAAGCGTTAGAATAGTTTCCATCCATAAATCAGAGATTTCCGGATGGAGCCGTTCGGTGTTAGATGGATCAAAATATGTTAGAATGAGACAATGGCTGCCGGGAAACAACGCCAGATGAAGGAGAGAACATCACATGCAGGAAAATATCATTGGAACCATTGATACCATTATGGAACAACTCCACGCCCTCCGGGGGCATCTTTGACCTGGACAACCAGGAAGCAGAACTAAAAAAACTCGAAAAAATCATGGGCCAATCTGATTTCTGGCAAAAGGGCCAGGAAGAGGTTGCACGCATCAGCCAGCAGAGGGCTTTCCTCAAAGAAAGGATCGATCTCTGGGAAAAACTTCGCCAGGGAACGGAAGATGCGAAGATCATGGCTGAGATGGCACTCGAAGAAGATGATGCCGTCACCCTCAAAGAGGTTGAAAAAGAGGTCAGCGGACTCCAGCGAGAGGTTGAATCCCTTGATTTTCAGTCCCTCCTGGGAGATCCGGATGACAAGCGAAACGCCATCGTTGCCATCAATGCCGGAGCCGGCGGCACAGAAGCCCAGGACTGGGTTGAAATGCTCTACCGCATGTACCTGCGCTGGTGTGAAAACAGGGGCATGAAGGTCCAGGTTATCGATCATCTTGAGGGGGACGAAGCAGGAATCAAGAACATCACGTTCACCGTGACCGGCCCGTACGCCTATGGATACCTGAAATCAGAACACGGCATTCACCGCATGGTGCGTATATCGCCGTTTGACGCAACAGGAAGACGACACACCTCTTTTGCATCGGTATCCGTTCTCCCCGAGATCGACACAAATATTGAAATCGAGATTGATGAAAAAGACCTGAGAGTTGATACCTACCGGGCAAGCGGACCCGGTGGCCAGCATGTGAACAAGACCAGCTCCGCGATTCGCATCACCCATTTTCCCACCGGCATCGTTGTGCAATGCCAGAACGAAAAATCCCAGCATCGCAACAAGGACATGGCCCTCAAAGTGCTCAAGGCCAGGCTCTATGAATTGGAGAAGGAAAAAAGGGAAGAAAAAAAGCACGAGATGCATCAGAACCAGAAGGAAATTGCCTGGGGAAGCCAGATCAGGTCCTATGTGTTTAATCCATACAGGATGGTCAAAGATCATCGGACGAATCTCGAGGTGGGTGATGTGGACAAGGTCATGGACGGTGGGATCGACCCGTTTATTGATGCCTACCTCCGACTCCGCTGATTTCCGGGAACCTGTCTAACCCGCATTTCTCACGGACCTTCGTAGCGAGGCGGTGGAGAGTCCTTTGGATACAAGGCGCGCGAAGGAAAATGGGTGAAGGCGTACTGTCAGTACGTCAAAGTCATTTTCCTAGCGCAGCGCAGGAGACATGGGGCTATCCGCCGCCACAGCAGATGGACGTATTCCACCACTCTCTTAACCACCCTGATATGCCTGGTCTATACTCTTAATATACCCCTTAATACCGTCACAAATCCCCTGAGCAACCTCTTCCTGGTAGGTCTTTGTCACCAGTCTTTTCCGCTCCACCGCGTTCGTCAAAAACCCGGTCTCCACGAGGATGGCGGGCATTTGTGCTCCTATCAACACGTAAAAGGGCGCCTGTTTCACTCCCAGGTTCTTCACCCTCCTGAATCGGCCGTTCAGATCAGATACAAGACCTTTTTCAACATGGTGCGCCAGCCTGCTCGATTCATGGATCTTGGTGTTCAGCATAAGATCATTCAATATTTTCTGGAGATCGCTGATACTCTTCTCCGACGTGGCATTTTCCCGGGCCGCCAGCATCACCGCATTCTTGTCTGTTGCCATATTGAGAAAATAGGTCTCTATTCCCCGCACTCTGCGGTTCCGGTGGGCATTCACATGCAGTGAAATAAAGAGGTCGGCTTTCTTCATGTTCGCAATAGCCGTCCTTCGCTCCAGGGGCAGAAACACGTCACGATTCCTGGTCAGGTACACTTCGCACCCGATCTCCTTCTTAACCTTCCTCGCAAGCCTCCTTGCAAGACTGAGAACAATATCTTTTTCCCTGATTTTTCCCCGATAACATCCGGGGTCTTTTCCCCCATGCCCCGGGTCAATCACAATTCGTTTCACATTGAGACCAAGCTGTCTGGCCAGGGAGACATTCGTATCCGGAACCTTTGATTTTCTGATTCCCTTGCGCACATGCCGCTTCTTGAGCGCCAGCCTCGGCTCCTTTTTCCCGTTTTTCCCGTTCGGCGTTTCTCCTTTTCGGACATCAACCACGATTCTGAAGGGATCATAGAGATGAAAGATCTTGTAGCTGCCGATGCTGTTTATGTCCAGCACCACCCGGACGCGGTCTCTCCTGTACTGACCGGCCCTGACCCTCTGGAGCAGTTCGCCCTTGATGGGGATGGAGCTGTCTATTTCCTTGCTTACTCGAGCATTGATGAGATCCAGGTAGAGTCTTCCCGGCTTCTTGAGCGCAGGATCCCTCCTGAGGAGATGATGCCGGTAGGTGATGCGGTCCGCCATGTCCACCACGACTCTTGTGTAATTCTGCGTAGACCAGTGACGGATGTCCTTCACATATACCGGCTTAGATGGATCGCGACTGTTCTTTTTCGCCAGTCTCGCCTCTTCTTTCTTTCCAAGAAAGGCCGATAATTTTTCCAGTCTTGCCCGGGCCCGGGAGCGCATGTCGCCTTTTGGAAACTTGATATCAACTTTCAGGAACTCAATGTAGGACTGAGGCAAATCCTTTTTCTGGTAATAGAAAATCTCCCCTACCCGGTACTGGGCATCGTCGGCGAGCCGGTGATCAGGGTACTCTTCTGCAACCTTTCTGAAGAGTTCAATTGATTTTTCCAGATCCTTGGACAGGCCGCTGTACCGGTAGAGCCTCTTGTAGAGATCGGCCTCCTTAAAAAGGGCCCAGGGCGCCGCTTCACTCTTTGGATACCGCGTAGAGATCATGTCGTATTTCTGGATGCATCTCATCCAGCGGTGGCGGTATTTTCTCTGTTTTGCCGAGGAAAAGAGCCCATCCCGGCATTTGTCAGCCTGTTTCAGAAGTGTTTTGCTCTTATCTTTCCCTGCAAAAACTGTTTCGTTTCCTCCGCAAAAGCAAATCAACAATGCAAGTGCCAGCAAAATAGATATCCGGGAATGTTTTTTTCTCATCTGAGTCTTATCCGTTTCCTTCCACGTATTCCTTGAGTTTGTTGAGCTCAACCAGCGCCTCCAATGGTGTCATGGTGGCGATATCCAGTTTTCGAATTCGCTCCAGCAAATAATTATCTCCGCTTCCGAAGAGGCTGAGTTGAACCATTTCTTCTCCCTTTTTTTTCGGGAACGTTCGAGCCAGGAGGGGCCGTCCCGCCTCATCAACATCTTCTCCTTCAAGATTATCCAGGATCTCTTTGGCTCGTTTCAACACCTCTTCCGGAACCCCTGCAATTCTGGCCACCTGGATTCCATAGCTTCTGCTGGTTCCCCCTGGAACCAACTTCCGCAAAAAGATAATCCGGTTATTCCACTCCTTCACCGCGATATTGTAATTTTTCACCCTCGCCTTGGAAGCGACCAGCTCAGTGAGTTCATGATAGTGGGTGGCGAAAAGCGTTCGAACCCCCTGCCCGTCACGGTCATGAAGTGCCTCAGCAACGGCCCATGCGATGCTCAGTCCATCAAAGGTACTGGTCCCGCGGCCGATTTCGTCCAGGATGACCAGGCTCCTGGGGGTTGCATGACGGAGGATATTTGCGGTTTCGTTCATCTCCACCATAAACGTACTCCGACCTTTTGTGAGATCATCCGAGGCCCCAACCCGGGTAAAAATCCGATCCACAAGACCTATTTCGGCCTTCGATGCAGGGACAAAACTGCCCATCTGAGCCATGAGCACAATGAGGGCTGTCTGGCGCAGAACCGTTGATTTTCCGGCCATGTTCGGCCCCGTTATGATAAGTACCTGCTGATCTTTCCCGTCCAGAGAGGTGTCATTGGGCACAAATTCCTCATCGGTCACTGTTTGCTCTATGACAGGGTGCCTCCCGTCCCGAATGTCGATGCGAAGCCCGTCATCAACCACAGGACACGCATAATGGTTTTGCTCCGCTGCTTCCGAAAGTCCTGCGACGACATCTATCCTCGCAACAATACCTGCTGTTTGCTTCAGTCTCTGGTTTTCGCGTCCAATTTGCTCCCGAATGTGCTGAAAGAGCCGAAATTCCATCTCAACCCTTTTTTCTTCGGCGCCCAAGACCTTTTCTTCCATGACCTTCAGGGGTTCCGTAATGTAACGCTCTCCGTTCACCAGGGTCTGCTTCCGGATGTAATCCTCCGGCACAAGGTGCTGGTTTACCTTGGAGACCTCGATATAATACCCGTAGATCCTGTTATATCCCACTTTCAGGGACGAGATTCCCGTTCGCTCCTGCTCCTGTTGTGCAAAGGCGGCGATCCACTTTTTGCCGTCTCGGCTCAGCGCAATCAGGCCGTCCAGTTCTTCGCTGTACCCTTTCTTTATTATCCCGCCCTCCTTCAGGGAAAGGGGCGGGTTTTCGTGGATGCTCTTTTCTATAAGCACTGCAATCTCTTCAAGGGGATCCAGCCGTTTGGCGAGATCAGCAAGAAGGATGCTGGGAGAGTCTGCAAGCCTTTGCTTAATTCGGGGGAGGATAAGGAGTGAATTCTTGAGGGCCAGGAGGTCGCGTGCATTGGCCCGCCCCAATGCCACGCGGCCATTCAGCCGCTCAAGATCATAAACCCCTGAAAGCTCTTCCCGCAATTCCTCCCGCAGGATGGGGTCATTTTTCAGTGTGGCGACCGCTGCCAGGCGTTGATGAATTTTTTCGAGATTCACCAGGGGGTAGGAGAGCCATTTCCTGAGGAGCCTCGCCCCCATGGGCGTGACAGATCGATCAAGAATAGAAATCAGGGATCCCTTCACGGAATGGCGTCGCATGGTCCTCACGAGTTCGAGATGGGTGCAGGTGGCCTCATCCAGGAACATGTAATCACCCAGCCGGTACGTGCTGATCTCTTTCATGTGTTCAGGACTGCCCTTCTGGGTTTCAAGCAGGTATGCGACTATGGCCCCCGCCGCCACAATACCCGCCCGCATGTCTTCGCATCCAAACCCTGCCAGGGAAGGCACTCCCAATTGATCTTTCAAAAGAGATTCGGCTCGTCCGGGTTCGAATATTTCCCGGGTCAGCTTTTCAAGGCGCATATGCGAAAGCGATTTCCCATTCAGCAGTTCCATTCCCTCGGGAATAAGCACCTCCGCCGGCCCGATACGTCCCAGTTCATCCAGGACATCATTCCATTCGTGCAACTCCGTTACCCTGAACTCTCCGGTGGAAAGTTCCGCATGAGCAAGGCCAAAAACACTGTTCTTATCTCTAGAGACCGCCGCCAGGTAAACGTTCTCTCTGGTGTCAACATCCGCCTCATCCACCACCGAGCCGGGTGTTACCACGCGAACCACTTCCCGCTTCACAATTCCCTTGCTCTCTTTGGGATCTTCAACCTGGTCGCAGATAGCCACCTTCCAGCCGCCTTCTATCAACCTGGCCACATAATTTCTCGAGGCATGATGGGGAACGCCGCACATGGGCACCTTTTCTCCCTCATAGGTACCCCTCGAGGTCAGTGTTATCCCCAGGATTCTTGATGCGATGCGGGCATCCTCAAAAAACATCTCATAGAAATCACCCATGCGAAAAAAAAGGATAGCATCAGGATATTGCTCCTTGATACCCAGGTACTGACGAAGCATCGGTGTCAGTTGCCCCATCCTATCCGCCTCTGTTCGTCTCTTCCAGCACGGGGATCATGGGTTTGGAGGGAGTGGTTTCAGGGGTGCCGCCCTCAGTGGAATGGACCAGATCAGTCGTATCCCACTTTCTGCACTGAGGGCATTGCCACTGGAGATCAACAGGTTGATGTCCGCACTGCGAGCATTGGAAGCGCAGATAAGGGACATTCAGATGTTCGAGAAGGTCCTGGTATGCATCCAGGGCTTCTTCTCTTTTTCCCTGTGAGAGGAGTATCTCCCCTTTCAACCGTCTAGCCTCCCAAAATGTCGGAGCAAGCTTGAGAGCGTTTTCCAGTTCCTGGAGGGCTTCTTCCACATCCATTTCATTGTAAAGGTAACGGGCCAGGGCCACATGCGTGAAAGCATCAGGATGGTTTTCAACGCATTCCCGCAGGAAAGCTTCCACCGGCTTGAGGTTTTTCATCCTGGCATAAGCTCCTTCCAGCCGGCGATAGGCGAGAAAGGTGAACTGGGGGGCATATTCTCCCACTTTTTTCCACTGCTGAATGGCCTTTTTGAATTCACCTTTCTGGAAGTGGAGATCCCCAAGGTGAAGATAAGCGTCTATACAGCCCGTATCAGTTGATACTGCCTTGGAAAAATAGGGACGAGCGCCGGCAACATTCCCCTCTTCCACCAGCGTTTTTCCAGTTTCCACAAGGTGATGCGCCAAAATATGGGCGTGATTTCCCTTGGTCAACTTTGAAATCTTCAGCCTGGTGCGATAGGCATTTTCCCAGTCTTTCATTTCCTCGTAGATCCGCTCTATCTCTTCCAGCGTTTCCACGCTTGAGGGATTTTTTTCAATAACCTTCTGAAAGGTTTCCAGGGCGCGGTTGAAAAAACCGCCCCGCCGATAATCCACCCCAAGGTCAAAAAGGGCCCTGAGTTTGATTTTAGGATCGATATTGGGCCGCAGGATGATGCTCTGTCTAATTCGGATTGCCCGCCCGATATCGCCCTTGGAGCGGTAGAGATTTCCCAGGGCCACATAGGTTTCAATGCTTTCAGAATCCACCTGCACGGATTTGGTAAACTGTTCAATGGCCTGATCATGATCGTTGGTCAGGATGTACTGCACCCCTTTGAGAAAGGCGCTGTCCCCCTTTCTCCCGGTGCCTTCCCTTCCTGCCCGGGCAATGGTTTTCCACCAGATTCCCAGGACGAGCCCGAGCGAAAACGCAATACCTATCCCCAGGACAAGTCGCAGATTATCCGGCTCCTGGAACCAATGCCAAAAAGGCCCTCCCATTTATTCACCACTCCTTTTCTGCCTTCATGAAATGTCAGGATGCCTACTGCATACCCTGTTCTTCAGCTGGAGCAACCTCATCAGCGGTAACCGGAAGATTGCGAAGAGACTGGAGTTCCTGGTCCTTGCCCATGGACTCCTTCTTCAGCATCTTGATCTCCCTCTTCAGGCGAAAGCGTTCAGTGATACCGTAAAAACCAGTAAAAACAACCCCGAGCAGGAACGCAATAATAACGATCAGGTAGATGGACATGGGGGGCGTCTCGTGATTGAAAAAGAGGAGATTCAGCCTGAAGGTAACCGTTGTAGCCATTGCCGCATAATTCTGGACCGCCACCACGATGATCAGCAGGACAAACAGGATAATCAATACCAGTCTTAAGTGTTTCATGTATTTCCTCCGTTATGTTACGTATTCATATGAAAATACGGCAATAATTTACTATATGTATTATTGATGTGCTCGGGTATAACCCTCACTTCTCCAACCACGGTCATATAGTTTGTGTCGCCATTCCATCTGGGAACAATGTGAAAATGCAGGTGTTCCTCCACACCTGCCCCGGCCACTTTTCCCAGGTTGAGTCCCACGTTAAATCCTTCGGGGCTCATAACCTCTTTCAAAGCACTAATGGATCTCCGGACCATTCCAAGCAGGTTGAGCATTTCCTCCTCTGAAAGGGATTCTAAAGTGCCCACATGCCGCACCGGTGCCACAAGCAGGTGGCCGTTATTGTAGGGATATCGGTTCATTATGACCATACTCAATTTCCCGACAAAAAGAATAAGGCGTTCCTCATCCTGGTCCCGGTCATCGCCCGGGCAAAATATACATGGCCCACTCTTTTGATCAGAGAGGATATATTCCATGCGCCACGGCGCCCACATGGTCTTCATGAGTTCCCCCTAAACAGGTTGTTGGCTATTGCCTTATAGAAGAATTATACGTCCCGTGATGGTATCCCCCACTTCCAGAACGCCGATGCTGTGAATACCTGAAGAGGCATATCCGGTAGCGGTGCCCGGGTTAAAATAGAGCACTCCGTCTCTTACATGATTGGCGGCCACATGGGAATGGCCATAAACAACGGCATCCACGTCACTGAACTCACTCGTAATTCGATCCTCAAGGCCCGCCGAAGGCCCCCACCCGTGAATGAGGCCGATTCGGTAGGGCCCGGCTTCCACCACTGTTTTTCCTGGCAGACGCCTCTGCACCTCGAAAGGATCCATGTTTCCGTAAACCGCGTGCACGGTCCGGCCTTTCAGAAAATCAATCACTTCTTCAGAAACGATATCCCCCGCGTGGAGGATCATGTCCTTGTCTGCGAGATATTTCTTGAAAATATCTTCAAATTCTCCTGATATCCGCTGAAGATGCGTATCTGATATCACCCCAATTTTCATTTTTCCCTCAACTCGTAGAACTCAGTATTCCCAGGCCTGGCCAGTTAGTGCGTTGACCCGTCAGCCTTTTTTCTCCCGGAGATGCCACGCACAAAATAAATTTCGAGTATACCAATACGATGAAAAAAGACAACCCATAATTGGCAACATTGAAAAAGGGAGTGTTTAACCCGGGTTTTTCACCAATTGCGCGAAACGCGGGACTGCGTCGGCAGATCGACACAAGGGTGACGCCATCCGGATTACCCCCCCGGCTTTTTCGTTTGGAAAATTGAAAGATTCGAATTTTTAAATTGCTTCGGATAATACTATTCATCGTCACCAACACACAAAGC
>QMLQ01000055.1 GCA_003646815.1 Deltaproteobacteria bacterium
AGCATCACTGGTCTGGGATGAATTTCCCGCGGTAACAGACCCATTGGGCTTGAACGCGGGACGAATCTTCGCAATACTCTCTTTTGTAGTCCCCGGACGTACTCCTTCATCCGTATCAAAAATGATCTCTTCAAAAGCAAAATGGCCATTGGGAAGCTGTTTTTGTTTTTTCACCTTCAAGGGCACGATCTGGCTCTTGAATTTTCCCGCCTTTATCGCGGCCTCGGCCTTCTGCTGGCTCTTTGCCCCGAATTCATCCTGCTCGTCGCGGCTGATCCTGAACCGTTCAGCCACGTTCTCTGCGGTAAGACCCATGCCGGTAAACGCTCCGGGCCTGGTCTCCACCAATGCCGGGTTGGGGTACATCATGCTTCCCCCCATGGGGATCTGGCTCATGCTCTCAACACCACCGGCAACAACCACATCGGCGAACCCGCACATGATTTTTTCGGCCCCAATGGCGATGGCCTGAAGCCCCGATGAACAGAACCTGTTCACAGTAGTACCGGGGACCCGGTCCGGCCAACCCATGGACATGACCAGTACTCGGCCCAAATTCAATCCTTGAGTGGCTTCGGGAAAAGTACATCCAATGACCACATCATCAATAAGCATGGGATCCAGGTCTCCCGCCCTTTTCAGCAGGTCTCCCAGTACAGCGCATCCCATCTCTTCCGGGCGCGTATCTTTCAAAGTTCCGCGAGGGGCTTTTCCGACTGCGGTCCTGCAGGCGGCAACGATCACGGCTTCTTTCATTTTTTCTTCCTCCCCTTTTCAGTGCTACGTTGTCAATCATGTGTGCCGGATGAAAAATTTCTTCTCCCCGGCACTGTGGATCCTAGCAAGCCGAGCCATCAATTCCTGAGCGGCTTTCCCTTGGTCAGCATGTGCTGCATTCTTGCCTGAGTCTTGGGATCACCGCAAAGGCTCAGGAATGCCTCCCGTTCGAGGTCCAGCAGGTATTGTTCACTCACCTTGGTGTCCGCCAGGACATTCCCTCCGCAGAGGACATATCCCACCTTCTCCGACACGGTGACATCGTGATCCGTCACATACCCGGATTCATGGAGAGTCCACACGGCCAGCTTTATCATGGCAAAGGTGTTTTCACCCGCCACCCGTATCTCATCTTTGGGTCTCGGCGCCTCATATCCTTCCAGGTTCATGGCCAGCACGGTCTTTTTGGCGTCCTCAATGAGGTAGTCCCGATTCACGGTCATTTTGTCGGTGGGCCGCAGGTAGCCCAGCTTCACCGCCTCAGGTCCTGAGGTGGATACCTTGGCCATGGCAATAGTTTCAAAAGCCCGGGCAACAAACGGCATCAACTCGATCTGCTTGGGATAGACACCTCCTCTCGGTACCTCAAAAAGGTGTTCTGTGTTGCGAATAAGCAGTTCCTTGCATCCGCCCCCGGCCGGAATCAGCCCGACACCCACTTCCACGAGACCCATGTAGGTCTCGGCCGCATATCGAACCCGGTCGGCAGCAAGGCAGACCTCACAGCCACCGCCCAGGGCCATGCCCGCAGGCGCAGCCACCACCGGTTTCTCCAGGTATTTGAGCTTCATCAAGGCGTCCTGGAGTGTTTTTACCGCCCAATCCAGATCATCCCATTCCTCTTCCTGGGCCGCAAAAAGGATCATGGCCAGATTGGCACCAACGGAAAAATTGGTGGCATGATTCGCAATGACCAATCCATCAAATTCCCTTTCAACGATCTCGCCCGTCTTCACAATCATGTTGATGATATCATCCCCAAGCGCGTTCATCTTGGCATGAAACTCCAGGCAGGCAACCCCATCTCCCAAGTCAATGAGTGACGCGCCGGTATTCCCGGCAACTTTCTTTTCCCGTTCCTTGAGTGATGGAAGGAGTATAATCCCCGGCTTGACAGGAACCTCTTTGTAATCTTTTGATTGCAGGTCATAGTAATAAAGAACGCCCGCTTCACGCCGGTAAAAAGATTCCTTGCCGCTCTCGAGCATCTCCTCCACCCAGCCCGGAAGTTCATACCCGGCTTCCCGCATTTTTGCGGTCGACTTTTTCACTCCGATGGCATCCCACGTTTCAAAAGGCCCCATCTTCCAGGCAAATCCCCATTTCATGGCGTTATCAACATTTACAATGTCATCCGCTATTTCAGGGATACGGTTTGCCGAATAGATGAGGGTTTCCGCCATGTGCCGGAAAGTAAACTGCCCGCCCAGATCGTTTGCGTAAAAAAGGGCTTTTATTTTGTCTCCGGTTCCACCTGCGGCTTTTGCCGCTTCGAGCGAGGCTATCTTTACCTTTTCCTGGGGCCCGTATTCCAGAGTTTTAGGATCTATGGACAGGATGACCTTTTTCCCCTGGTCGTCCTTTGATTTCTTATAGAAGCCCTGTTTTGTTTTTTCTCCCAGGAGTCCTTTTTCCACCATTTTCTGGATAAACGCAGGGGCCTTGAATATTTCCCTTTTCTCATCCTCAGGGGCGCCATCATACACATTGTTCGCCACATGCACCATTGTGTCCAGACCCACCAAATCAGTAGTTCGAAACGATGCGCTCTTGGCATGGCCTATGACCGGGCCGGTCAATTTGTCTACCGCCTCCACGGTCAATCCGAGATCCATCATGGCCTGAATAATAGTGAACATCCCAAAAATACCGATGCGGTTGGCAATAAAATTCGGGGTGTCTTTGGCATACACGATGCCTTTTCCCACAATCTTTTCACACATTTCAGCCAGGGTCTCAACAACCTCCGGCAGGGTGTCGGGACCAGGGACGATTTCCAGCAGTTTCATGTATCTCGGGGGATTAAAAAAGTGTGTTATGGCAAAATGCTTCCTGAATGTCTCAGATCTCCCTTCACACATGGCCGCAGCCGAAATGCCCGACGTATTGGAGGTCACCAGGGTGCCAGGTGTCAGGATCGATTCTATTTTCTCAAAGACACTCTGCTTGATGTCGAGCCGCTCAACCACCACCTCGATAATCAAATCCACTTCACTGAGCCAGGAGAGATTGTCTTCCAGGTTCCCGATGGTTATCAGTTTGGCGTTTTCAGGAATATAGAATGACGCCGGCTTTGATTTCAACGCGCCTTGAACCCCGTTCTGAGCAAACTTGTTTCTGAACGTAGGGCTCTCTTCGGTAAGACCTTTCTTCTTATCATCCTCGGTGAGTTTCGGTGGGACAATATCCAGAAGGATTGTCTTAATCCCCACGTTGGCCAACTGGGCCGCAATGGTAGCCCCCATTACACCGGCTCCGATAACGCCGGCCCTCTTTATTTTTTTCTCCATAAAAGCGACCTCCTTACAAGATACATGGTAATGACTCAGGTTCTCAGGTTTTCGAGGGACAAAAAATATGAATGAACTTTCATTCAGTTTTATTTGCTAGCACAGGCAGGGGTGGAAGTCAATATTTTTTTGTTTTCTTTTTTGGGTGAAGGGAAGGCTGGGTCCTATCAAGACAAAAGGGGCTTTATGGCTTGAAAACGTTCAGCACATTGTTTCGTTCCATGGCGATGAAATCCTGAATTTGAAGGACAAGTTTTTCAAGGCTTGATGAATCAAGATCAAAACCGCTTTTCACAACAAATTGCATTGCCTTTGAAGAGGCAAATTGAGAAAGCTCTATCTTTTTTTCTCCCTCCAGGCAGGTATATCCGGCCATCTTTGTGAGGATATTCGCCAGATACACGATAATGGATCCGACAGCCTCGTCCTTGTCATGCCAGGGGGCATGGTGATAAAAGACCTGCATAACAACCCTTTTGGGAAACTGCCACTGCTGGAGAAGCTTTGCGGCCACCTGGTAGTGAGTGACCCCCGTAACCTGTTTTTCCGCCTCGCTGAACGTACAGTGATGCTCGTTTACGTACTCAACAATCTTCACGAATTCTTCATGAAAATATTGATCAAATACGACTTTTCCCATGTCGTGAATCAACCCCGTCAGGAAAAGCGTGTCATCCGAGGGAATCTTGAAATATCTTGCCAGATACTTGGCCACCTGGCTGCAGATAACCGCATGCTTCCAGAACCTGTTCCGGTCAAATGAATTCCCCTTGGCATCGCGAAAGAAATCGCGTATGGAAAACGCCATGAGGATAGACTTTATCTCGGCAATGCCAAGGATAACCAGGGCATGATCAATCGAGCTTACCCTGCTGAGGGTCCCATAAAATGCAGAATTGGCCATTTTCAGAATTCTCACGGTCATGGCCTGGTCTTTCTCGATCACCTGGGCGAGTTTCTTGATTGATACGTCTTCGTCAGACAGAAGTGTCAGAACCTCCTTTGAGATGACAGGAATAGTGGGAATACGTTCAATTTCTCTGGTGTATCGTTCGAGGTTCTTATTCTGCATGCCTGTTTCCCTTTGCATCTTTCAGTTTTTGTTCCACGAATGCTTCCAAATCAAGACGTATGGGTACAGAAACGGTACCTTTGCTCCCTGAATCGCGACCGGTTCCGTTTCCATTGCCTTTCTCAATGGCACGCCTGAGCCGCTTCAATTCCTCAGATACCGATACGATACTCCTGATCAAGGACTCGTTGAGATCCGGCTCATTTCCCGTAAGTGGCCTTGCATCCCGAGCCGCTGCTTTTTCCCCCGTATCTTCGATCCCTTGCCTTTCCGGTGGACGATCAGGGACCACCTCCTCAGGGGAATTTGCTTTCTGCGGAACAGCCTGTTCATTTTGGCCTGCGGGCGGCTTGGAAGCATTCAGGCTGAGGGGGCTGCTGAAAAAACCGAGACACTTTTTCCAGAATGACCCCATATCCGGACGTTCCAAGTCGCCTGTTTCCTCGGCAAGAAGGCGCTCCGCCAGTTTTTCAACGCACTTTGCCGCCTTACTGTCCGGAAACAATGATATCATGGCTTTTTGTTCTTTAACCGCACTGGTTACCTTTGGATCTTCAAAAATAACCCCCAGGGCCGATAGTTCCGTGTTCAGGTGTTTGGAAACAGCTGCTTTGAATTTCCGGTACACGGTTTGGGCTATCTCAATGGATCGGCACTGATTCAGGACAACCCTGGTTTGGCCGTTGAATCCATTCAGCAGCAGTATCTTCAGCAGGGCATATGCATCGGTTAAAGATGTGGGTTCTGGTGTTATAACAAGAAGCACTTCCGAGGATGCGAGACAGAAAGCCACTACGTCCCGTGAGACTCCCGCAGAGGTATCAAAAAAGATAAAATCGTGATCACCGATGCTCTCGAAGGACTGCAGGAGCATTTCTCTGTCGGAAGCGGAAAGTTCAGCCAGTTCCTCAACTCCTGAACTTCCAGGTATGATGGAGACCCCCTCATATTCCATCATGATATCGGAAAGCGTACTGGTGCCCTTTACCACATCCACAAGGGTGGATTCCGGTTCCAGACCGAGCAGGATATTGATATTGGCAAGCCCAAGGTCTGCATCAAAAAGACAAACCTTATGGCCCTTCCTGGAAAGAGAGAGGGCAAGGTTGACGCTGATATTGGTCTTCCCAACACCTCCTTTTCCACTCGTAATGGCAACAGTTCTACTCATCTGCTTCCTCAAATCCTAGCCCGCTTTTCTCACAGGCCTTTTCATGAAACCGGGAGTGCCGATATTTCTACCTTTCCGTCCCTCGGTTCCAAGTAGAAATGCACTTCCTCGCACTGGTAATTACTGCTGATCTCTCTAAAACTCTCAATAATAAAACTCTTCAAAAGTGTTTGATCAACTTTTTCAGCACCGCTTTCCACACCTGCAGCCATCGTCATGTACGCATCACACAAGCGATTCAGTACCGCCTTGTCATCTTCAGGATTCACGAGCGCAAAGGCTTCGCCATTAGGCGTCTTAACAGATGTTTTTCCTCTTGACGCATCGAGATCGGTCTGTGCCGCTGTCCTTGCGTTTCTCATCTTGAACATCTGTATCATCTCGTGGGGTACCATGCGCAGGAGTTCGCTGAGTGTTGTTTCCTGCAGTTTGAGAATCCCGTCATCGAGGAGTGTTTTCATCCCATTTTCCTGGGCCAGGAATTTGATCTCGTCCGCTTCTGCGCCTTTCACAAGTGCTGCAGCGATTTCTTTATTAATTTCAAATACCTCTGAGATAAGTGTCCGCCCTTTATATCCGGTAAATCCACATGCCTCGCATCCTCTGCCCTTATAAAACCTGAGGTGAGAAGGATACTTATCAAAAATGATAGACCATTCGACTTCCTCGGGCATATATTCCTCGGCGCACGCGGGGCAGATCCTTCGTACCAGGCGCTGGGCAAGTGCACAGCTCAGAGAAGAAGCAATCTGGCTCCGTTCCACACCCAGGTCGATAAGCCGTGGCACAGAACTCACGGAATCATTGGTGTGGAGAGTACTCAGAACGAGATGCCCTGTTTGTGCGGCGTCAAAGCTGATCCTGGCTGTTTCCTGGTCACGAATCTCCCCCACAAGGATGACATCCGGATCGAGCCGGAGAAAGGAACGAAGGAGGCGTGAAAAATTAAGGTCAATCTTGCTGTGGACCTGTGTCTGCATGATACCCGGGAAGCTGTACTCAATCGGGTCCTCAGCAGTAATGATCTTGATGCTCGGGTCGTAGATATATTTCAGTGCCCCATACAGGGTTGAAGACTTTCCGCTTCCGGTAGGTCCGGTTACCAGGATCATCCCGGCGGAACTCTTGCAGGCCCTTTTGAACGGTTTAAGCACGTGGGGGGAATGATTCAGGTTTTCAAGGCCCACATTCGCCTTTCGGGAATCCAGGATACGAATAACCACATTTTCTCCGGTGATGGCCCTGCATGTTGCTACCCGGAAATCCAGGTCGTACTTCGATCCCTTTGCCTTGTCAAAATAGTTGATCCTGAAGACCCCGTCCTGTGGGAGACGTTTCTCAGCGATGTCCAGGTTGGAGATAATTTTGATTCTCGAAATGATCGATCCCGACTTTTCCTGGAGCTTTTTTTTGAGCCATGCGAGATTCATATCCTGCAAAACCCCGTCAATCCGGTATCGGAGTTTTACTCCTTCCCGGTCCTGCTCCAGGTGGATGTCGCTTGCGCCGTTGCTGATGCCGTATTTAATGATGAAATTTACAATCTCTTCTGCTTCGATATCCTGTGCATCGTAAATAGGCGATTCATCTTCTGCCCCTTCCATGTTTTCATCCAGTTCAATCTGCATGAAATCCATTCCTTCGGGGGCGGCAGTTTCTTCCTCTTCCTCTTCCTCCTTCTTGCCTGCCAGTCTGCGGCTGTAGAGAATTTCAAACAGCTCGCTGAATTTTTCCTCGGTGATCAGGACACAGGAAATGTTGAGGTTGATATAGAGTGTCTTCAATTCTCTCGCAGTGTGAATATGGTCGGGATTGACCAGGGCAAGTGTGAGTTCCCTTCCCACGAGGGACAGGGGAATCATGAGGTTTTTTTCTGCATATTTCTGACTGATGATGCGGGAAAGTTTCCTCTTATCCTCTTCACTGTACTCAAATCCCTTCAGCGTTCTGAACGGAATGTTGGATTGCCTTGACAGGGCGTCCTGAAGCTGTTCCCGGGTAATCAGTTTCTTGCGAAGGAGGATATCTCCCATTGTTTCACTGCTGTGCTTATGTTCCTGGAGTGCCTTATTCAGATCACTCTTTTCAACGTAGCCCAGCTTGAGGAGAATCTCTCCAAGCCGCAACTGCTTTTTGTATTTGTTCAGCACATAGTAGAGATCCAGCGGGTTGACCAATCCTTCACCACAAAGGATAGCCCCGAGCGTTCTCGGAGCGGTTTGCACCGTCAGGGCTCTCTCAAGGTCCTTCTTCTCAATCAGCCCCATTTTGACGGCCAGATCACCGACCCGCCGAGAATTCAATTGATCCTTCAGAAGCTCTTCGAGCCCGTACCGGGTAAGGAGCCCTTCCCGAACAAATACTTCTCCAAGCAGTTCTCCAGGCCCTTGTTTCTGGAGACAGCCATCCAACTGCTCGCGGGTCAGCATTCCCTTTTTCACAGCCAGATTTCCAATATGGAGCCGCAAATCCGGGTGTTTCAAAATCCTGTCCAGGTCTTCCTGGGTCAGGGACCCCATTTTTACCAAAATTTCGCCAAGGGGGAAATCGGCCCATGACCTCTCCTGTCCCTGGATGGCGAGGGCCTTTTGAACGTCTTCTTCTTTGATGAAACCTTCGCGTACCAGCAATTCACCGATCTTCGGTGTTGTGTCTATTTCCATTGAAGATCCGAGCTGCTGGGCTTCTTTTGAATCAACCATTTCTTCTAAACACCTGTTTTTACCCTGAGATATGTATCACGGAAACCGTGCTCTGCTGATTCCACTTCCTTGTCTTTCCTGGAGTTTTGCAAGTAATATGCCATGCCTATTGGATCTTCAACATCCTTGTTCGGCAGGGTTTTCCCTTTTCCAGGCTGATCTTTGCCTGAATATGACCTTTTCTTGTGCAAGAAACGCCAAAATTTTGACAAGCCGTTTTCTTCCGGGCTCTCGAAAGGGTTTTACCGCTATTTACGAAAGTTGAATACTCTCTTTCTTTTGGTTGCAGATGCCAATCCAGTTATGGTAGAAAAAGACAGGAGGAACGGTTATGACCATACTGAAAATAATTGGGGGGCCTCTCAAGGGAAAAACCTTCAGTCTTGATGGTGAGACCGTCTTTATCGGCCGTTCGTCAAAAAATGATATTCAGATAAAAGATGCGACCATCTCAAGAAAACAGGTAAAACTCTATCGCATAGGACACAAATTGTTTCTTGAAGACCTGAAGAGTACCAATGGGAGCTGGTTGAACGACAGCCTGGTCCTCCCCGGCGAAGGGTTTGAAGTCGGAGAAGGTGATCTCATCACACTCGGCAATACGGTTATGCTCATAACCGACGCACCCCCTTCTCCAGCCCTCCAGCCAAGAGACAAAACTCCGTCAGCGCCAAAACCAAAGATCGGAAAAGAAGGTACCAGAAAACCGGAACGTGAACGGAGAGAGAAACTTTTCAAGAACCTGGAGCTCATCTACTCCGTGTCAAAACTCATTCGTTCACGGTTGGAGCTGAAAGAAATGCTGGAAAGCGTGCTTGAATCTCTTCTTGAAACCCTGCCGAGAATTGACCGGGCAACGCTCATCCTGCTGGAAAAGGATAAAGAAGAGATTCGGGAAATTGTCAGCCGGTCAAGAAAGGATATTGAGGAAACCTCCAAGCATTTCAGCCATACAGTCGTGGAACGTGTCATCCGGGAGGGAAAGGCGGTCCGAATGTCCAATACCGATTTTGAGGCGCCTTCGGATCTCTCCGCAACGCTCAGCACCCTGAAAATAGGGTCCTTGCTCTGTGTTCCGCTGGTGAGCAATGAAAAAACCAGGGGGGTCTTGTACGTGGACTCCCTGTCAGGCCCTTATGGGTTCCGCAAAGATGATCTCCTTCTGTTGAACGCCATGAGCGGGGCCCTTGCCTTGACTATAGAAAACGCGCAATTAAGAAGCTCAGGAGAATAGAGGAAGAATTTTATCCCTGTTTCGGGGCTTCCGGCTCTCCAATGGTTTCTTCCATCTGAAGCTCTTCCATCTCACCGGAATCCTCCTTTTTCCCTTCTTCCAGCTCCACAGTGAGCATTTCCGATTCACCATGTGGCGAGCCCGTCTCCCCTTTCAATGTGTCATCTTCCGATGAATCCATCTCACCTAAATCCAGAACTCCTTCCTCGAATTCGCCTGTTGGTTCCAGTTCAATCTCTTCCAGCTCATCAGCCTGTTCACCGAGCTCCTCCATATCAAGAGTAAGGTCCCCGTCTTCCGTATCAAAGGCCATTGCCGCTTCCAGGCTCTCATCTGATACTTCATCCAGGTCAAGAGAAATCTCATCTCCATCGGACAGGTCCGCCAGGGCCTCGGTCATCTGCTCATCTTCAGAGACCTTAACGTCTTCAAGGACAACAGTGCCAGTGCCAAAGGCTTCATCTTGTTCGAAGTCATCTATTATGTCAATTTCCTGTGACTCATCCGCAAGGTCCCCCAGGTCTACCGTCAATTCTTCGTCTTCTCCCGTTTCAGACGTCATGTCGATTTCACTCAAATCAACCGCCGGCATTTCTTCCGGGGCGGCCTCTTCTTCCATTTTGAATTCTTCCGCTCCGCTTCCGAACACGGTTTCCCTCTCCATCACCCCGGTGTCGTCCATACCGGTTGCGATTTCCTTTTCAAGTTCGGAAGTATCCTTGAAGCTCTCGACCTCCAGGCCGATCTGGCTCTCGCTTGCTGCGCCTGTCAGTGCACCAAGGAGGAAAATCGGCTCAGGCTTGAACCCGGGAAGGTTGAGTTTTCGCTGCTCTTCGCTGATGTCCTTATTGCACTTGGGGCAGATCTGATTGTAATCGAAACTGATGTAACTGCATTTCGGGCATTTCATGATAAACTCCCTGCGTTCCTTCTTTCAACCCACACATTTCCCATCGGATGTCTGGCTCGATTGGATAACAAAAAAATGGTCGGCTCAATTACTTCAGCCAAAAATATCATGACTGACATTTCCGATCAACCAATTCTGAAGGTTGTTTCTATGCAATAATAGTACCAAATAACCTGAACGGCTCTCCCGCAAGCTTTTCCAGCTTATCCTATGCGGTGTTTTTCATCCCCACAGTCAAGCGCAGAGCAGAAGGAAATATATGGGTTACGCCGTGGACCCCCCATCCACAGTAAGAATTTCTCCTGTTATAAAGTTGGAAAGACCTGAAGCCAGGAAAAGAACCGCACCCACCACATCTTCTGTTTCAGCGATCCTTCCCATGGGTATGGTCTGGGTAATTTGTTTCAAGAGCCCTTCATTGCTCCAAAAAGGCTTTGAGAAAGGGGTCTTTACCATGCATGGAGCCACTCCATTCACCTGGATGTTATCCCTTGCAAGCTCCACTGCCAGCACCCGGGTGAACATATCAACTCCTGCTTTTGCCACACAGTAAATGCCCATGCCCGGCGCCGTCTTCCTGGCCGCGATGGAACTGATATTAATGATCTTCCCTCCACCGCTCTTTTTCATTAAACCCACCGCCGATCTTGTCACCAGGAATGTCCCGGTGAGATTCGTCTGGACAATCTTGTTCCATAGTCCTTCCTCCGCATCCACGACAGATGGAGTCAGAATGTTCATCCCCACGTTGTTTATAAGAATATCCAGGCGCCCAAAGCTCTCTTCCACCATGTTGATCAGCGCCTCTACCTGGTCCTGATTTCCCACGTTGGCAACTTTTCCAACGATCCCGAGCTCCTTTTGCTTAAAACGCTCTGCTGCCCGGTCCAGGCTCTCCTGTTTTCGCCCACAAACAGCAACCTGGGCACCCCGTTGCGCGAGCGCTACCGCAATGGACTCCCCGAGGCCCCTGCTTCCTCCCGTCACAACTGCTACTTTTCCGGCAAAATCAAAGGCTGCCTCCATCATTTTTTCCCTCCCTGTTCGTTTTGACTAAACTTTTCAACTTCCGCCGCACTGGAAGAGACTCACAACAGTGCTACCGGTACTGCCTTGCATGGATTTGGTACTTTTTCACCTTGTACCCGAAAATCCGTTCGGTGGTTTTTAGAGACGCTGCCGCTTTTCGCATATTGCCGCGAGAGCTTTTCAGTGCATCGATAAGAAGTTCCTTTTCGAATCGTTCAACTGCCTCGCCCAGCGATCGAGTCTGGTGGGTACCGGTCTCCTGTGCGGTCTGGAGCGTTGGAGGCAAGTGATAGCTGTGAATGACGTGATCCTCACACAGCAGAACAGCCCGCTCCATGCAATTTTCCAGTTCCCGGACATTGCCGGGCCAGTGATACTGGGTGAGGGCGTCAATGGCGGGTGTTGATATCCTTTTGATATCCTTCTCATACTCCTTGCCGTACTTTTCAAGAAAAAAATCGGCCAGTAAGAGGACATCGGCTTCCCGTTCCCGCAACGGCGGAAGATAAATAGGATATACATTCAAGCGATAGAAAAGATCTTCCCTGAAATCACCCTTTTCCACAGCCGATCTCAAATCCTGGTTGGAAGCGGCAATAAGCCTGATATTCACACGGATATTCCGCGTTCCCCCAAGCCTTTCAAGCTCCTTCTCCTGCAGCACACGGAGGAGTTTTCCCTGGCTTTCAAGAGCGAGGCTCCCGATCTCGTCCAGGAAAATAGTTCCTCCGTGGGCCAATTCGAATTTTCCCTGCTTTTGCCTCGTGGCACCGGTAAAGGACCCTTTTTCATAGCCGAAAAGCTCCGCCTCCACCAGGTTTGCCGGCAGGGCAGCGCAATTGACTTTTACAAAGGGCTTCTCCGCGCGAAGGCTGTTGTAGTGAATGGCATTGGCCGCAAGCTCTTTCCCTGTACCGCTCTCTCCAAGCAGAAGCACATTGGCATTGCTCTTGGCAACCTGGGTTATCAGGTAAAACACCTCTTGCATTTTTCTGCTGTTGCCGATGATATTGCTGAAGCTGTATTTCTTATTCAGCTCTTTCCTGAGGCGCACATTTTCCTGCTTCAAAAGATTTTTCTCACGGTTAATCTTCTCTAGGAGTGCCACCTTCTGGGCGATGAGGCTGCTGATTACCATGAGAAGACGAACATCCTCATCCAGGGGCATATGATCACTTGTACCCCTATCCACGCTTAATGCCCCAACAACCCGCTTGCTTTCTTTGATGGGGACACAAATGAAGGATATTCTTGACTTATCAATTTTGCTCCTTGCGCCGGTTCTATCAAGGAAAAGAGGTTCATCATCAATTTTCGGAACTGCCATTGGACGGCCTGACTCTATCACTTTTCCCGTGATCCCCTCTCCCAGCTTATAACGCCCCCTAGACCTGGCGGAACTTGAAATCCCGTGAGCCACCTCAATATGGATCTGTTTGGTTTCAGGGTTCAGCAGGGTAATGGATCCTCTCTTCATGCCCAGGTGCTCGGACAAAAGATCAAGCACCTTGTAGAGTGATTTCCGCAAATCCAGCGAGGCGTGAATAGACTTGCTGATCTCATACAGACAGGCTATTTCATCAAGTTTTGGTCTCATGGAAAATTTGCCGATATTCGTTGTTTGTTGTTCGCTGTTCGTGGCAAAAGGCAGGGGATCTCTCTTTATTCCATTTCAAGGCAGGTTTTTGTGAAACCGGCATCAATGGGCACCGGGTACTGCCCGTCAAAACAGGCAAGGCAGAGGTCCTGGCTAGGCATGTCAGTTGCCTTGATGAGATCATCGATGCTGAGATATGCAAGGCTGTCCAGTCCCACAAAATCCCTGATCTCTTCCACGCTCTTTTCAGCGGCGATGAGTTCCCCCTTGGAAGAAAAATCTATTCCATAATAACAGGGGAAACGGTGTGGGGGACAACTCACCAGCATGTGAACTTCTTTGGCGCCGATTTTCCTGAGGGTTTTTACCCTCGTGCGTGCCGTGGTTCCCCGGATAATCGAATCCTCGATAATGAGAACCCTTTTTCCCTGCAGAAGTTCTCTTACCGGGTTCAGCTTCACCTTGACCCCAAAATTGCGCATACTCTGGGAAGGCTGGATAAAAGTCCGACCCACATAGTGATTTCGGATGACCCCCATTTCATAGGGAATACCCGATGCCTGTGCATAGCCGATGGCTGCATAGTTTCCAGAATCCGGAAACGGCATCACCAGGTCAACCTCCCGGGGAAAAGCCCTGGCCAGCAGATGTCCCTGCTTCTTGCGGAAAAGATACACATTTTCGCTGAAAACATTGCTATCCGGACGCGCGAAATAGATTAATTCAAAGATGCAGTGGCTTTTCCGTGACGGGATGCCCGACGGAATGCTCTTGATTCCTGACTCGGTGATCAGCACAATTTCCCCCGGTTCAATCTCTCGGAGATAGGTCGCATCCACTAGGTCCATGGCACATGTTTCGGACGATACCACATAACCCGAGTCCAGCTTGCCCAAGCAGAGTGGCCTGAACCCGTTGGGGTCTCTTGCAGCAATGATGGTATCCTCCGTCATGACTACCATGGAATATGCCCCTTTTACCTGGGCCATGGTCTCTTTCATGGCCTGCTCCAACCCCTTTTTAATGCACTTGGCCGTGAGATGAAGAACCACCTCGCTGTCCATGGTGGTCTGAAAAATTGAGCCCATATCTTCCAGCTGATCCCGAATTTCACGCGCGTTCACGAGGTTACCGTTATGCGCTATGGCCATTGACTTTCCGGAATACTGGATCCTGAATGGCTGGGCATTCACGAGAAGTGACGAGCCTGTCGTGGAATAACGGACATGGCCGAGAGCGATATGCCCCTTCAACTCATCAAGGATCGGCTCGCTAAAAATATCCGCTACAAGGCCCATGGCCTTATGCTCCCGCACATGCTGCCCATCTGAAACAACAATTCCGGCGCTCTCCTGCCCCCGGTGCTGGAGAGCATAAAGGCCGAAATAGGTGAGCTTGGCCGCGTCCTTATGTCCTACAACGGCAAAAATACCGCATTTCTCTTTCGGATGATCCATTGTCATTTCTCTACTTCCACCTTCCGCATTCCACCTTCTAAAGTTTGCACTCATCACTCAAAACTCAGTACTCATATTGTGGTATTCCTGTAATGTCTTCACCTTGAGCCGACCTTCCGCCATGGCCTTGATAGCAAGGGCGGTTGCCCGTGCCCCTGCCAGCGTAGTGGTGTAGGGGATACTAAATGTAAGTGCCGTCCTCCGGATCGAATAGGATTCCGATACCGCTTTCTTGTCGCCCGGCGTATTGATCACCAGGTCTACTTCGCCGTTTTTCATCATGTCAACGATGTGCGGCCGTCCCTCTCGAACCTTGAATACCCGCTGGTTTTGAATTCCATGTTCCGACAGAAAGTCCGCCGTGCCGGCTGTTGCCAGGATTCTAAACCCCAAGTCATGGAGGGTAAAGGCGGTTTCAAGGAATTTCATTTTATCTTCATCTTTCACACTCACAAAAACAGCCCCTTCAAGGGGCAGGTTCTGCCCGGCCGCGAGTTGGGACTTCGCGAACGCCAAAGCAAAGGAATGATCTACGCCCATCACTTCTCCGGTGGATTTCATTTCCGGTCCAAGGATCGTATCCACCCCCGGAAAGCGGGCGAAGGGAAAAACCGAT
>QMLQ01000056.1 GCA_003646815.1 Deltaproteobacteria bacterium
GGTCCCGCGGTTCGGCCCGGTGAGATGTACTTCCCAATCCTCGCAGGACTGGGGTTCGGGCTTTTTTTTATCTTCATTGATCGGGCGATCGGCGAATCTGTGCTGTGGCCCCTGATCGGAGCGAGAGTCGCATCCGTCGGGCTGATGGCCCTGGTGATCCTGCTAAAAAAGGAACCCTTGTCTTCCACAAAAAGGCAAATGGGTTTTATGATCCTGGCCGGGATTTTTGACGCCTCGGGAAACGCGTTTTTTGCGCTTGCAACCAAGCTCGGACGGCTGGATATTTCTGCCGTTCTTTCCTCTTTTTACCCGGCGGCCACAATTCTCCTGGCGTGGGTCATATTGAAAGAGCGCCTGCAGTGGTCGCAGTGGGTTGGCGTGGTGATTGCACTCGTGTCTCTTGGCCTGATAGCCATCTAATCCTGAAGCTTACCTTGTTGGAGGTGGGAAGGGGATAAGAAACTTTTGGGCAATAGATATGATAAGAAATACCTTGACAGCGATCTTGTTGTGACATATGTTTCCAAGAAACTCAGGGCAGGAAGCCCGGTAGCTGATTAAGAGTAAACATAAATAATGATGATAAGCCACGAAGGCCACAGCGGGGGAAAGACCCTGCGCGATGATCTTCGTGGCTTTTTATTTTTGAAGAGGGGTGAAGGAGATTCATGCATATTTCTGAAGGGGTACTATCAGCGCCGGTCTTGATCAGTGGCGCGGCCATGGCAGCGGCCGGGGTAGGAATCGGCATGAAAAAACTGGATTATGACCGGATCCCCCAGGTCGCGGTTCTTTCGTCCGCCTTTTTTGTGGCCTCACTGGTGCATGTGCCCATCGGGCCTTCAAGTGTTCATCTGATCCTGAACGGATTGTTGGGATTGCTTCTTGGATGGACGGCGTTTCCGGCCATCTTGATCGCCCTTTTCCTGCAGGCGGTGCTTTTTCAATTCGGCGGGATAACCACTCTCGGGGTGAACACGGTGACCATGGCGTTCCCGGCGGTGTTCTGTTTTCTCGTTTTCAGGGCGGGCGTCATGAGCGAACGGTCGAGTGTTTCTCTGTTTTTTTCGTTCCTTTGCGGAGCAGCTTCCGTATTGCTTGCAGGGATCCTGGTGGCCATTGCCCTGATGAGCACGGGGAAGTCTTTTTCTGCTGCGGGCAAATTGATTGTGGTGGCCCATCTGCCCGTGATGGCAATCGAGGGGGTAATCACCATGCTCTGCGTGAGATTCCTCAAGAAAGTCAAGCCTGAAGTGTTGGAGGTTGGACATGCGAAGAAAAGTGCTTGAGAGAGGGGTTTTCACAAGGTCACGGCTGTTCCTGATCATGGGGTTAGTCCTGTTTTTTCTATTGAGCTCCTCCTTTCCTGCCGAGGCCCACAGAGTGTATATCTATGCCTGGGCAGAAGGGAATACCGTCTATACGGAAAGCTATTTCAGCGGTGGGGTAAAAGTAAAAAACGGCCTGGTTCAAGTCTTTGATCTGGACGGGAAAAAAATACTTGAAGGCCATACGAACAGCAAGGGTGAATTTTCATTTCAGGTGCCTGGAAAGACAGACCTTAGAATTGTGGTGAACGCAAGTATGGGTCATCGGGGCGAGTATGTTTTAAAGGCTGATGAGCTTGGGGGTGTGGCTGCATCGGAGACCGGGAAAGAACAGGCAGAGACTGTCACGAAGACAGGATCTCAGGAATCGCAGCAGGGAGGTGTGGATCAGCTCCGAAAGGTGATTGAAGAAACCCTTGATTCCCGGTTACGGCCCATTGCCCGGTCTATGGCGAAACTGCAGGAAGAAAAAGGACCGGGACTTACGGAGATTGTTGGAGGCATCGGGTATATCTTCGGCATCATGGGGCTGTTGCTCTATTTCAGGAGCAGAAAAAAGTAAATTGAGACAGGATCTACAGGATAAACATGATTATAAAATAAGAAAAAATATTCCGAAGATTCTGTAATCCTGTCAAACAAGAGAACTAAAACTAAAAGGCCAGGAAGGCCACTGGGGTCAGCAGATTCCGGGGATCTTTGTGGCCTTTTTTTGTGGCCTCAATCAATTGAATCAAAAAAAAGAAGGAGGAGGAGAAAAAATGATGAAAAAAGTGTTTTTTCTGGCAGTGATGATTGTTGTGGTGGGTTGTTTCGGGAGTACGGCTTTTGCGCATTTCGGCATGATAATTCCGTCTGACACCATGGTGATGCAGGGGGATAAGAGAGTGGTCAAGGTTGTGGCCTCTTTTTCTCATCCCTTTGAAGGGAATGGGATGGAGTTGGCGAAACCGGTGCAATTCGGCGTAATGACCAGGGGAAAAAAGCAAGGGCTTCTCTCTCAACTGAAAGAGATCAAGGTATTCGGTCACAAGGCATGGGAGCTTGATTACCGGGTGAAACGTCCCGGCGTATATGCCTTTTACCTGGAGCCGAAGCCGTACTGGGAGCCTGCTGAAGACAAGTACATTGTTCACTACACAAAGACGATAATCTCCGCTTTCGGCGACGAAGAGGGATGGGACGAGCCGGTGGGTCTCAAAACCGAGATCGTTTCGCTTACGAGGCCCTTTGGGCTGTACGCCGGGAACGTATTCCAGGGGGTGGTCCTGTTGGACGGGAAACCCGCACCTTACTCGGAAGTGGAAGTGGAATATTACAACAAGGACGGCAGGGCAAAGGCGCCCACCGATTATATGGTGACCCAGGTGGTCAAGGCCGATGCCAACGGGGTTTTTACCTATGGAATTCCCCACGTGGGATGGTGGGGATTTGCCGCACTCAATACGTCTTCGAAGAAGATGAAGCACGATGGACAGGATAAGGATGTGGAATTGGGAGCAGTGCTTTGGGTACGATTCTTAGATTGGCGGGAGAAATAAGTGCACGAGAAAAAGATCAGGGCGGCAAGCCGGCAAGCTTCCAGTCGCCCTGCTCCTCGGCGTTCAACCAGGAACCAACAAAGGCTCGGTCGAACTCAAAAAATGTGTAGCACCGAGCCTCTATGAAGTAAAGGAGGTTCAATAAATGAAGGCATGGATCGGGATTCTTACAGCCGTTTTTGCAAGCAGTCTTTTTTTCTGCCCGTTGGTCGGGGCAGAAACGGTGTCCAACCAACAGATTATAGAGGAATTGAGAGCCCTTAAGGCGAGGATTAACAAACTTGAACAGGAGCTTTCCATCAAGGATCGGGAGATCGAGGGCCTCAAGGCAAGAGTGAGGGAAAAACCGGAAACAACAGCGCCCGTGGAAGAGGAAAAAAAATGGACCGACAGGATCGAGTTATCAGGGGTGGTGGAAGTGGAATACGGGAGAGAAAAGCACAGGGTGAAAGATCCGGCGACAGGAAATTCCATGAGTACCAGGGATGAAAACATCATCCTTTCCACGGTGGAGCTGCATACGGATGCTCAGATAAACAAGTACACCAGGGGACACGTGGTGTTTTTGTACGAGGAAGATGAGGATGAGGACCGGGTACGGATTGATGAAGGTACCATTCGGCTCGGGGGTATTGAAGAGACCCATAACCTCTATTTTCAGGCGGGAAAATACTATCCCCATTTCGGGGAGCTGAACTCCTGGTTTATCTCTGATTCCCTGACCTGCCAGGTATTCGAGATCCGGGAATCGGCCGCAGAGGCAGGATATGTAGGCAAGTGGTTTTCCACGGGGGCCGGTGCGTTTCACGGGGATGTTCAGAAGGCAAGCGATGAAGAAAGCCGGATCAAGGGTTTTTTTGCCGATGCCAACATCCATAATCCTGAGGACACCTTCGGAGGGATGTCTTTGCTGGCCGGGGCATCATACCTGAGCAACGTTGCCGACACGGACACGCTCCAGGGTGAGGTGAATTCCATTAGAAACTACACAGGCGGAATCGCCCTTTACCTGGTGGCCGAATACAATAATTTCAGCTTTGGTGCCGAATACATTACGGCCCTGGATGATTTTCACGTGGGGGAAATGAGCTATGCAATAGATCGAAAGGGAGATGCGCAGGAAACCAAACCTGCCGCCTGGAATTTTGAACTGGCATATAGACCCATGGACCCACTTGAGCTCGCGGTGAAATATGAGGGTACCGGAGACATGTTCGGGCTGTTTCCCCAAAAGCAATACGGGCTTGCCATAAGCTATGACCTGTTCGAGTCAACCACTCTCTCTGCCGAGTACCTGCACGGAGATTATGATGACAACAACCAGAACAGCGACGGCAATGTGGAGGATTCGCGGGATGCGGTGACACTTCAACTGGCAGTGGAGTTTTGACCCAAATTTCTGGAATTTCACCATGCCCCCCTTCCTGTAAAAAAGGGGGGTTTTTCTTGCAGGATTTAGGTGATATTATGAATTCTGAAAAGGGGATGGAAGGTGTGAAAGAGAACAAGCATGGACAGGCTCAGCCATTATGGTTTTAGCGGTGGTTGCCTTGTTTGTTGCCTGCCTTATTGTTGCCAACACCATGGCCGTCAAGGTGGTAACACTATTTGGGCTTCTATTGCCGGCAGCCATTGTTATCTTTCCATTGAGCTACATTGCCGGTGACGTATTGGAGGAAAAAACAGGTTGAATTTTGTTTGGATTTGCTGTATCCCACTTCCACCGCCAAGTGTTTCGCGTGATGCACGGTGCTGAGAAATGCGGGCTACTACCCAAGGAGGAAAAAGAGAATGGGAAATGAGAAAAGAATAAGGGATATTATGGTTCCCATTGAGGAATATCATACCATTGACCAGGACGCGGAACTTCGTGCCGCTATGAAGATAGTGAAAAAAGACTATGAGGACATGAAGGCAGGCAAGATCGCAGGCTTCCACAAAACCCTTTTTGTCACCGGTGAAAGCGGAAAAATTGTGGGAAAGCTATCCATTCATGACTTTGTGCAGGGACTGATTCCGGATCACGCGAAAGCGCCGGAGCTTTCAAGGGCCTATTATTCCGTCCTTTCCTCCAGGGCCCTGGAAGTTGAAGAGGAGATTCGTGATTTTCAGCAGCGGTTTGAATGGCTCCATAGCGGTTTTCTGGGGCTCATAAAGCAGGCGGCAGGCAAGAAGGTAAAGGAAGTAATGTCGCCGGTGCACCCGGTATTGAAAGAGGAAGACACCATAAACCACGCAATTTATGCCATGTTCAAAGAAAAAGTTCGCCGCCCCCTTGTTGTCCGGGATGGCCAAATTGTAGGAGTGGTGGATTCCATCCATATTTTTAATGAATTTATTGAACTTGTTGCTTTTGAATAGGCTGCCCTCCGGTGTATGTCCGCACACGGATACACCGAAAATGACAAATGTCAAAGCTCAGAGGTAAAAAGTTACCTCTCTTTGTCCCATACCTCCAGCAGGTAGTCTTTTTTCTCTTCAAAGACTTGGGCCTGCTCTTCCACAATCTCCTCGGCCTGGCTTGAGGTCATGTTGCGTGTTCGGTTGATAAAGGAAGCGACCCGTCCCAGGTAAAGGGGGGTTACCAGGTTTACCAGTTGGGTGCGGTTGTGTTTCCAGCGATGAAAGGTCCCTGCTATTTCGTATAAAACCATGACCCATGTCTCTACCGGCATGACGAATTTGGTTTTGGCCTTTCGAGCACAATTCTTGAGTTCTTCAAAGCATTCAGGAGAAAAAAGATCCCGGTAGAGCCCCTTGAATTGGCGGAAGCCGGTCTTGTATTCAGTTACCAGTCGGCCAAGGTCAACCTTGATGGGGTCAGGTTCCAGGAAATCCCTGAGGCCGAACATGGGTACCGTCCTGCTCCCTCGCACTTCCTTCCATGCATTTTCATTTTGCTCCATGAGGACAAAAAGGGTGTGGACTACCTGGCGGAACATGGGGCCCAGGGCCTCCGCTGGGTCCTTTGCGTCGTGAATCTTTACTCCGAGGTTTGACTGGCATATCTTGAAGTTATTGGTGATGGCATTGGTGGTCATCCAGATATCAATCCCGTACCGGGCAACATCAGTATCCCAGACATCCTGATCCATGTAGTAGGCTGCGAGGTCCCCGCTGAAGGCGAAATCGCCCCCAATGGGCTGGCGGATCCGCAGTCCGTAGAGGGCTCGCGTCAGGTTATATACAATATTGTTGGTGATGGTGCCGTCATACTTGTACCGCGAGTAGACCGGGGAGACAAAATGATAGCCCTTCTCGAGGATCGGTTCCAGGAGGTACCTGATCCAGTCGCTGGTAATGGAACGGAGGTCGGAGTCAACCACCACGCAGGCCTTTACCCGAAGCCGCTTGGCAGCCTCGAACACGGACCGGAATGCGGACCCCTTGCCGGCAGGGCCCCGGTATATGCTGACGATTTTTTCCTGCCATGGTTTGATTTCAAATTCTTTCGCCACTTCGCGGGTATCATCGGTAGATCCGCCGTCCGCAACCATGATGACCGAACGCAGGCCCTTGTAGTGGTGGAAGAGCCCGTGGCTCACCATCTGGATCACGTGGGCGATTGTTTTTTCATTATTGTAACAGGGGATGCCCACGAGAAGGTCGGCCTGTTCGATTTCCTCAACCCGCTTGGTACCGTATGCCCTGAGGGCGGTGTCAAAACGCATGAGGTGCCATGCCTCCTTTTTTCCTATTTTCCCGGTTTTGCCTCTCACCTGTCAAGAACATAAAGGCGACTCAGAAATGCCTTGAAAAGAAAATCTCTCTATGGTTAAATAAGATAAATCTCATGGACTTGAAAATCCTCCTGCTGTTCGTGTTCGTGCTCATGAACTCCCTTCTCATTTTCCTATTGGGTGTTTTCCGTTTTCGTCAGGCGTCAACCTGATCTCCCTCTGCGTGAGAAAAACGGGCTAAACCAGCATGACTGGACCAAAATAAGCCCAGCCACCCCCGGACATGAAAATGCAGTCCGCATATTCGGCCGCCGCCGTGGGTATTTTCACGGTAAGTGATCATAACTTTGTTGTGTAATGTCGCTTCATTCCTGGAAAGGAGGTGAGATTATGAAAGCAGGGATCATTTTCACGGGGACGGGCCCCATCCTCATTTTAACCAGCTATGAGTCCTTTCGAGACCCTAAACTGGTGGCGAAACTGGAAGTGAAGGGAATAAAGAAATTCATTGCATCGGAATTGCCGCTAGAACGGGTTCAAGAGAAATACGGGAACCAATTCAAGGTGGTCATGGGGGACCTTTACCAGACGGATGACCTTCGGGTCATGGATTACAACGGCTACAACGTGTTTCACAGCTTCAGCTTTGAGGAAATGGGAAAACCCATCTACTACGAGGGATAGCATCATGAGAACGGTTCTTGATTTGGGTTAGGGCCGCTCCACCTGGAGATACCGGTCGGGTTTTAAACGAGCAAAGATGGTGGCGCCGGGGCACGGTGCCACCATCTTTTTTTTGTGCTGGCCTCCCAGGACCTGAAAGAGCTCCAGGCAGCAGGAACAGAGATGGGCGCTGCGGTCAATGGAATAGGGCACAATTCCCGTTCCATCTTCAACGAAAAACCGGGGGTGAATAAAATTTGCATGGTTTGCAGTGTGGGAGAGATAGAGAAAATCATAATTTTCAACGTCCGATCCAAGCCTTCTGGCCCACCGCAGGTAGATTCTTTTCTCAATATCCTCCACGTGCCTCCATTCATCAGGCATCATTTCCTGGATGAGAGGGTCCTTTACCAGATCGTTCTTCTGGTCATCTGTCGCAAGCCGGGGAGGGACAAAGTCCGATACTGTTATAACGGCCTCTTTCCTGTCCCGGTAGTCTTCTAGCTCAAAGGAGCTGATGATGAGATAGCGGCCGTTCTTGTTTGAATGGCGATACCAGCTTCCCTGCCTTGAGCAGGTATCTCCCCAGACTTCGGGGGCAACGCTGGCGATCTTGTTGATGGGGTCCAGGGGTGTGCAGACAATGCCTTTTGCAGATTTCAGTTTTCTGCCTCGAGCCTCAAGCTCGCTTCTCAGCTCTTTTTCCTCTTCCTTTGTGACCCAGTAAACATGCTTGATGTAAGAATCTGTTTTCTTTTTCGCCATCCTGGTCATTTCCACCGTGCGTTATACAGCGCACCCCATCCTACTTTTCGGTTGCACCCTTATGTCATTTATGACATATTTTACAATGCTTTGCAACAAGTGATTACAAAGCCGGGAATATTGAAACAGAAAGAGGGCAGGAGTTGCAATGGAATCATTTTTCAAGGTCAGGAAACCCCAGGAAGTACTCGCGATGCTGGATCGTTTCGGTCCCTGCGGGGAAGAGACCCTTCACCTTGATGATGCATTCAGGAGGGTGCTTTCGAGAGACTTGGTTTCGCCGGAAGACCTGCCGGGATTCTGCCGAGCCACCATGGATGGGTATGCGGTCCGGGCGAAAGATACTTTTGGCGCGAGTGAAGGCCTCCCCGCTTTCTTTCAAGTGACGGGTGAGATTAGAATGGGAGAAATTCCCCGGCGGAGCGTCGGACAGGGGGAGGCCATGCGGATTTCTACCGGCGGCATGCTCCCCGGCGGGGCGGACGGCGTGGTGATGATAGAGTACTGCCAGCCCCTGGATTCCGAAACCATCGAAGTGAGTCGTACCATATCGCCCCTTGAAAACGTGATCCAACCGGGAGATGATATACAGAAAGGGTCGCTGGTATTGCCGGTTGGACACCGGCTGCGGCCGCAGGATCTGGGTGTCCTGGCAGGCCTGGGGTTCGAACAGGTACCCGTCTTCAGAGAGCCGAAGGTGGCGATTATTTCCACCGGCGATGAGGTGGTACCGGTTGAAGCAGATCCGAAGGCAGGCCAGGTACGTGATATCAACCGGTACACTCTGGGCGCTTTTTGCCGTGCCAACGGTGCCATTCCGGTATTCAAGGGCATTTGCCCTGATAACTTTGAACGGCTGAAATCATTAGTCGAGGAAGGCCTCGAAAAGGCGGACGTCCTCTGGCTCTCAGGCGGTAGTTCCGTCGGGACCCGTGACCTGACCCTTGCTGTTTTCAAAACATTTGATGATTTTGAACTCATGGTGCATGGGATTTCCATTAGTCCGGGAAAACCTACAATCATAGCACGGATCGGCGGCAAACCTGTGGTGGGGCTCCCGGGACATGTGGCATCAGCGCTTATTGTTGCCGAGGTCTTTATGGCCCCGCTTTTGGCCAATCTCTCCGGGGCAAAAGAGATCGATGGCCCCCATGGGAGACGGGTGATGGCACGGCTTTCCAGAAATATCGAATCAAAAAGCGGACGTGAGGATTACATCCGCGTGAGGCTTGAAAGGGAAAAGGGGGAATTGAAGGCCGAGCCCCTATTCGGAAAATCAGGGCTCATTTCTCCCCTTGTCGAAGGAAACGGGATGGTGAAAGTAGATGTGAACACGGAAGGCCTCTACGAGGGGGACCTGGTTGAGGCCCTCCTGTTTCGTTAATATTTTGCCCTGTATGAAAGGTTCGTGATCAATGAATGGAGAAATGAAGTGAAACGGCAAGTGTATCTGGCCATGAAAACTATTGAAGAGGCCAGGGAAATCTTTTTTTCCCGGTTTGGCCCGGAAAGCCGGACAGAACCGGAGACTGTTGCCACGGAAAACGCATTGGGACGAGTGACTTCGGAGCCGGTTTTTGCGGTCCGGTCCACACCCGGGTACCATTCTGCGGCCATGGACGGTGTCGCAGTCAGAGCCGAGGAAACATACGGAACAACAGAAAGAAAACCCAAGGTCCTGCACATTGGAGACGAAGCCGTCTGGATTAATACGGGACAACCCCTTCCATCGGCCTATAATGCTGTCATCATGGTAGAAAAACTGCATGTGCTGGATAAGGAGCATTTTGAAATACGGTCCTCCGCGTATCCCTGGCAAAATGTCCGAAAGGTAGGGGAAGACATTATCGCAACGCAACTCCTCTTTCCGCAGAACCACCGTATTCGACCCTATGATGTCGGCGCCCTGATCAGTGCAGGGGTCTTTTCGCTGCGCGTGTGGCGCCGGCCCAAAGTTGCGATTATTCCGACTGGGTCGGAGTTGGTTTCATTCCAGGACGAACCCGGGAGATCTTCTTTAAAACAGGGCCAGATCATAGACTCCAATTCACTGATTCTTGCGGGACTGGTTGAGGAAAATGAGGGGATCCCGGTTTGTTATCCGATTGTCCCCGATGACGAGGGAGAAATCAGCCAGGCCCTGGACAAAGCGATCAAATCAGATGCCCACATGATCATGATCAATGCAGGATCGTCCGCGGGAAGCAGGGATTATACGGTGCATGTCATCGGCAGGAAAGGTGAGGTGCTGGTCCACGGGGTCGCCATGATGCCCGGGAAACCGACCATTCTTGCCGAAGTGGAAGGGAAACCCGTTATCGGAAATCCGGGTTATCCTGTATCATCAACCCTTTCCTTTAACCAATTTGCAAGACCCCTGCTCTTGAATTTCCAGGGATTGGGCCAACCCCACCGTGAAACCGTGATAGTGAGGCCATCGAGAGATATTCCGTCTAAGCTGGGACTGGAAGAATTTCTGCGTGTCAACATTGGAATGGTGGGTTCAAACTATGTAGCGACACCGTTGCCCAGGGCGGCTGGTTCCGTAACCACCCTTACCAGGGCCGAGGGGATTATCCGTATATCCTCTCTTTCTGAAGGGGTATCACAAAACGAAGAACTGGAAGCGGAGCTCCTGGTTCCCCGGGAAGACATCATGAATACGGTCCTGGTTATTGGCAGCCATGATATGACCATCGATTTGCTTGCTGACGAGATCAGGAGAGGCGGAGATGCCATTCGTGTTTCTTCGGGGAATGTGGGAAGTCTGGGCGGATTGATGGCCCTGAAAAAAGGGATCTGTCACCTGGCTGGCTCTCATCTGCTGGATACCAAGACGGGCGAGTATAATATTTCCTATGTGAAGAGATACCTGAAGGGGAGGAATGTCACCATTTATCATCTCGTACTGCGGGATCAGGGACTGATCGTGCAAAAAGGAAATCCAAAAAATATTCAAGGCCTTGAAGACCTTCCCGGGAGCGATATTCTGTTTGTGAACAGGCAGTCCGGATCGGGAACCCGGGTCCTTCTTGATTACAAACTGGAGCAGTTGGGTATTGAGGGCTCTTCAATCCGGGGATATGACCACGAGGAGTTTACGCACATGGCTGTGGCGGTGGATGTGCTGAGCGGTGCCGCGGATTGCGGGATGGGTATTTTCGCGGCAGCCAGGGCCCTTGATCTTGACTTTATCCCGGTGGAAAGAGAACAATATGACCTTATCGTACCTTCTGAAATGGTTAATCTGCCCGGAATCGCGAAGGTTCTCGAGACGGTCCGGACCAGGCATTTTCGGGAAAGGGTTGCGGAACTGGGAGGATATGATCCATCAGCGAGCGGGGAGCTGTGGAAGGAAGTAGGGTAGGAAACCGGAAACCCCCAAAATGTGGAGGACAGGAGAGCGAATGGCATCCCTCAGGATCAAATCAAGGCAATGGATTGTGGATGACGACGATCACATCATCATTGGTGAGGGAAGAAAAGAGATTTTTGAACACATCCGGGAGACCGGGTCCATCAACCAGACTGCCAAGGTTATGCGAATGTCGTACAAAGGGGTTTGGGGCAAGATCAAGGCCACTGAAAAATCCCTGAACATGAAGATCGTAGATACGGACAGGAAACGAGGAACCAGGTTGACAAAAGAGGGTGAAAAGCTCCTGGAGAAATACAGCAAGCTGAAAAAGGCATGCGTGAAATTGGATAACAAGGTTTTCGAAGAAATTTTCGGGCAGATGCAAGAGGATTCAGAAAAGAAATAAAATCTGTTTTCGTTGGGGGTTGCGGCAGATATGAGCAATAGATCAATAAGAACATTCGCTGAAAAGAAGGGAATTCCCGTAGTCGCAATTGTCGGGAATTCCGGTACGGGAAAGACGACCTTGATTGAAAAATTGATCCCGGCGTTAAAAAAAAGAGGGCTCCGGGTAGGGACAATCAAACATGACGTACATGGGTTCAGCATTGATCAGCCGGGAAAGGACAGCTGGCGCCACAAAGAGGCAGGGGCAAGCATGGTAGTGCTCTCCTCGCCACGCCAGGTTGCAATGGTGAGAGATGTGGAGCATGATACTCCCCTGGATGAATTGGGATCCCATTTTTCCGGGGTGGACATTATCCTGGCAGAAGGGTATAAGCGGGGAAGCAGGCCAAAGCTGGAAGTTTTCAGACCCGAAGTGCACGATAAACCGGTGTGTGCGAATGACACCACTCTCGTGGGCATGGTTTCCGATGTCCCGGTTGATTGCAGCGTACCCCGGTTTATGCTGAACGATGCAGATGGAATAGCCGCTTTTCTCATCAGCTACTTCGGAGTGACCAGCTCCCTGGAACGTGCGCAGAAAGAAGCGGCATTCTAACCCGCATGTCTCACGGGCAATCTGCTGTGGCGGTGGATAGCCTCACGGGTTCTGCGTTGCGCTTGAAAAATGACTTTGACGTACTGCGAGTACGCCTTCATCCATTTTCCTTCGCGCGCCTTGAATCCATGGGTCTCTCCACCACCTCGCTACGAAGGTCCGTGAGAAATGCGGGCTGAAACAATGATTCGTAAGGTGCGTGGAAAGGAAGGACCATGGGAAGCATACCTTTTATCTTAGAAATTCCTCTACATCTGCCGTTTGGTGGTTTTTACGGGCATGATATTATCGAGATGATTCTCCATGCGGGCCCGATGGTGAAATTCGTTCTGTTGATTCTTCTCGGATTTTCCGTTGCCTGCTGGACCATTATCCTGATGAAATTCCGCCTTGTGCGCCGGGCACGGCATGAGACAGAGACTTTTCAGGACATGTTCCTTGAACCCACGGATTTGAGAAGAATATACGCAAGCTCAAAAGACCTCAGGTATAGCCCCGTTGCCCGGTTGTTCAGGTCCGGGTATGGGGAATTTCAGCGGATCCGAAAAATCCAGGCGGGGGGAGAAAAAAGCCAGGAGTCTTCTGCCCGTTCGCGGCAGATTATAATGGATAACCTGCAGCGATCCTTGGAGAAGGCAGTAGTGGCCCAGACCGACCGGCTGGAGCGGGGAGTGAGCTTTCTGGCGACCACGGGCAATACTGCACCGTTTATCGGCCTTTTCGGGACTGTTTGGGGAATCATGCAGGCATTTCGGGGGATCGGCTTGAAGGGATCGGCCAATCTCGCGGTAGTGGCCCCGGGTATTTCAGAGGCGCTGATTGCCACGGCAGCGGGACTTGCGGCCGCCATCCCGGCTGTAGTGGCTTTCAACTACTTCACCCAGAAAATTGCAGTACTCGGCGCAGAGATGGATATATTTAAATCTGATTTTCTGACAACGGTGGAACGGCAATTGTTCAGGGGGGAGGGGCGGTCCGGGACCGGACGGGAATAAACAATGCAAGCTGGAAACCGTGGAAAAGGGTATATGGGTGATATCAATGTCACCCCGCTTGTGGATGTGATGCTTGTCCTGTTGATCATTTTCATGGTAACGGCACCCATGATGATGCAGGGCGTGAATGTCAACCTGCCAAAGACCACAACAAAATATATCAAGACCAAGGATGAGCCCCTGGTGTTGAGTATCAACAAGAAAAGAGAAGTTTTCCTGGAAAACCGCCGTATAGACACTGAGACCCTGGAAATAAAAATTAGGAAAATATTTGAAAACCGGCGCGAGAAAGAGATCCTCCTGAGGGCCGACAAGGATGTCCCCTACGGTTTTGTTATAAAGGTTGTTGCCAGCGTGAAACGGGCGGGAGTCAACAAGCTGGGCATGGTCACAGAGCCGCTGGAGAAATAGCTGTGGAAGCTTTGTGGAATGATAATCTCCTGGAAGAGGCAAACGGCCAACACTGGGGGAAAATGCTGCTCGGATCGATTGTCCTCCATGTCGCCATTTTTTCCCTTGTCTTCTTGATCCCGGAATCTCTGCCCACGAAAAGATTCCAGGGGACCGTGTATGAGGTCGACCTGGTTGCGGCACCCCCGAGGAGCGTTTCAAAAGGGGGCGGCAGGCCTGTTTCAGGGAAAGGAAAACCGATCACCAGGCACAGGAAACTGAAACCGGCAAAACGGGTGGGAAGGCTGGTGAGAAAGAAAAAAGCGGTGGTTCTTGCAAAGCGGGTGGTGAAGAAGAAACATGCAGCGCGGATAAAGCCCAGGCGTTCCCCGACGAGACTCCTTGATCAAGCCATTTCAAAGATCGAAAGAAAGGTGAAAACCAGGGAAAAGGATACCTTGCAAGAGGCAATTTCCCGGATTGAGAACAAGGTAAAAGAGGGAAATACACCTTCAGGGGCACAGGCGGGCGCCCCGTCCGGGATCGCAATCCAGCTTTACAAAGTGGAAGTGGAAAACCGGATAAAGGAGAACTGGGGGTATCCTGCGGCTTTTATTGATCCTGAAAAGAACAGGAGCCTGGAAGCACTTGTTATTGTGAAAGTGAGCAGAGATGGAAGCATCCTGAAGTCCTGGTTTGAAAAGACATCGGGAAATACAAGCTTTGATGAATCCGTACGGAAGGCCATTGAACGGTCCAATCCTCTCCCGCCTTTTCCGGAAGGATATGTGAAAACATACGAGGAGATCGAGATTAATTTTAATCTTAAGGAACTTGAAGAAAGCTAGCCCGCATTTCTCACGAGCAATCTACTGTGGCGCCTGGGTACGATAGGCTCGTAGCGATGAAAATTTATAGCCGCGTGCTTGTGATAGGCTTTATGTGATTTATTCGAGGTTTATATGAAAGAGGAGAAACGTGATTTATAGACGATTGAGAGAGGCCGTTCTATCCAAATACACCCTGCTGGAAATCTTGCTCTGTTGCCTTCTTTTTGCACCGGGAGTGAGTTATGGACGTATATATATAGATATCAATGCTCCATCTATCCGGAAATTCAATATTGCA
>QMLQ01000057.1 GCA_003646815.1 Deltaproteobacteria bacterium
AGGTAATGCCGTCAAGGGTTACCTCTTCCTTTTCAAGGCGGCCGAGGGCGTCATAGAAATAGGTGGTGGTGCCGCTCGGGTCGGCCATGCCGGTCAGCTTTCCTTTGCCGTTTGCGCCCTGGTCATAGGAGTACGTGATGTCCTGGGCCGGATCAGGGAAATGGATCGCGGTGAGGCGGTTGAGTTCATCGTAGGTGTAGGAAATCGTAGTACCATTGGCATCCTGCTTGGCAGTGAGATTGCCGGCAGGGTCATAAGAGTAGGTGGTGGTTCCAGTGTCGGGCGAAGTTGCCGCCCCGAGGCGCCCGAGATCGTCATGGACATAGGCAGTGGTGTGGTTTTCCGCATCAGTGACACTGGTGAGGTTATTCTGGCTATCATAGGTATAGGCGGTAATCGCGTTTCCCGGTTGAATGACCGCGGTCATGCGGTTTAAGAGATCATAGCTATACGAGGTTGTGTTGCCGGACGCATCTGTCATTGCGGCTATATTGCCTGAAGAGTCATACGTGTATTGGGTAAAGGTGTCGTCCGGATTGATCTGTTTCCACAGTTTCCCGGGATAGCCGGGCCCGTGAAAGCTGAAACGTTTGCGGTAGACAAGCTGATCCGCATCATTGTAGCGGGAGACCTGGATGCGGTTCCCCTGGTCGTCGTAGCCCAGCCGGGTGGAGTTGCCGAGAGCATCCTCAATGCGCGTCAATCGTCCGTAGGCCGTATCATAGGTAAAGGAGGTGGTCACGCTGTTGGGCTGCGTGATGGAAGCAATATCTCCTGCCGCGTTGTAGGCGTACATGGTGGTGTTGCCCTCCCGGGTCATGGTGAGGACCCGGCCGCGGCCGTCATGTGTGTACAGGGTTGCGTTTCCATTGGGGTCGGTTATCCGGCCCACGCGGCCGTCAGCACCATACTGGGAATAGGTGGTTGTTCCCACTACCGGTCTCGTGATGGAGAGGAGATCCCCGGTGACCGCATCGTAGGTGAAGGTGGTGGTGTCAGCGGTGCCCGGTAGAGGTCCGTCAATGGAGAGGATATTGCCTTTGTTGTCATAAGAGTAAGTGGTGATGTGTTCATAAGGAGTGATGTTTGCCGCAATGTCCCTGGTGAACCCGCGCTCGATTTTCCGGTGCAGAAGCAAGGTGGGGTTTTCGTTGGGCGTGTCGTTCCCGTCATCATCGTAGTCCCATATGGTGATCTTATCGCCTGCTCCGAGGACACTGGGTTCGCTCTGGCTCAGCTTTGCCCTGATCTGCGGGTGAAAAGTGCGCAGAATGGTCTTTTCTTGGGGAGTGCCGGGTTGTATTGTCATGAGCGTGGCATTGCCGTTGGCGTCAAAGTCATCGAACCGGTATACAAGGCCATTGGCGTACCGGATTTCAGTTACCCGTAGGTCGCTGTTGTACGTCTTTTTCACGACACTTCCGCCACAATTGGGGCAGGGAACTCCCCCGTTTTTTTCCGTGAAGGCCTTGTAGCCATTGAGGACGCTAAAAGAATAGGTGGAGGTGGATCCGTACGCATCAGTAACCGAGCGGTTATTAAAACCAGTGTACTGGATGCTGATCCCGCGCCCATCCCTGGACCAGTTTTCCGTGACCCTGTCCTGGTCATCATAGCTCCAGGTGGCAAGGAGGTGGCCCATTTTATCCCTTTTTTCGGTAAGATTGTGTATATCGCCGGGGTCTGTGTAGGTGTAGTCAAAACCCGAGCCCTCGGCGTATGCCACGCTTGTCAGGTTCTGATTCGCGTCGTATTGATACATTGCCCAGATACCGTTTGGGATTGCGGGTGTGATGGGCCCGGAAATGCTGGTGATCATCCCCTGGGTGTTATACTGGAATTGGAGGCTGCGACCCGTGGCAAGGTGATCGATCCTTTCAAGGCGCCCGGAAACGTCATAGGTGAAAGTGGTTTCATTTCCCAGGCTGGTGATTTTCTGAAGCCTTCCTGACGCATCAAACTCATAGGCGCTACCATCCCGAGGGCCACCAGGAAAACGTTTTTTCTGTATGATCACGCACATCATCATAACCATTGTGGGTAAGGTTAAATTCTAGAATTCTTTTTTTAATGACACCGTCTACGAAGCAATCCACCTGGGCATAGTCTCCAACCCATTGATAGATATTCCACCAATACGTGTCATCAGAAAACAGGGTGGCTGATCCATGTACGGAGGTAATTTTGCCGTTTCCGTCTGTGCTGATATTCACGCCGATTGTGCCGGTCGCAGAAGCGAAAGCGGTGTTTTGCAAACCGCAACAGATAGTGAGCGTCGTGAGAAGTGAAATGAGCATGAGAAGGCGGAAGTTTTTCATCTCTTCGTCTCCTTTCCGGAGCCACTCGGGCGAGGATTTGATTGTGACGGGAACTAGTTATAAAAAATATTCCCTCGTGTAAAGCAAATTTTTAAAAGGCACGTTGTTGACAAATTACACAAACCCCAGTAAGGGAAGTATCCAGGCTGCGATCGGATTTGGCGAAAACCCTGGATCAGGACCTTGGGCTGTCCCTTTCAGAATCTGCCCGGCAATTGGAGGTTGCCACCTCCGCCATTAAGAACAGTTTGAAACGAAAAAGAAAGAAAGTGTAAAAAGTGAAGAATGTCCCCTTACTATTTGTGGCGGTGCTCTTTGGTGTGAACCTCTTTTTCCCGAGGTTCCTGTGGATTCAGGACGAGGCGCGATACGGGGAAGTGACCCGCGAAATGGTTGTCACAGGCAACTACATGGTTCCCACCCTTGACGGCGAATTCTACCCGGATAAACCCCCACTCTATTTCTGGGCGCTGGCGTTGCAATCCGGGATCAGCGGGATGAATGCGTTTTCCTTCCGCCTGGTAACGGTGCTGAGCATGCTCGGTTTTGCGGCCGCTTTTTTCATGTTCTGCCGGAGGCTGATCGGAGTAAGCCGCGGTGCCTGGGCTGTCCTTATCGTGGGCAGTTCAATGCTTTTCCTGGTTGCGGGAAATATTGTGCGTATGGATTTGCTGCTTGCCCTCCTGGTAGTTCTTTCTTATCATTTTTTCATACGGGCGGTGGATGAGAAAGACCCGAAAAAGAGTTATTGGGGGTATGGATTCGCATTCCTGGCCGTGATGGTAAAAGGACCGCTGGGATTTGCTTTTCCTTTCCTGGGAGCATGGGCATACGCGTTTCTGGAGGAAGGAAAAAAGGGTTTGAGCCGGTTGAAACTGCTCCATGGGCTGGGGATCGGTCTCGTGGTGGCATTCATATGGAGCGGGTACCTGTATGTATCCGGGCAAAGGGCCTACCTGGAAAACGTTTTCATGACCCAGATCTGGGGCAGGTCAGTGAAATCGTGGAGCCATCCCGAACCTTTCTATTTTTACGCGCTGGTGATGCTGCCGCTCCTCATGCCCTGGCTTCCGTTTCTGTGGGACGGGATTCGCCGGGCCCCGAAGAAAGTGAAACGTGTTGCGTTCTGCTGGTTCATGCCTGGCTTTGTCCTCATATCACTTATAAGCGGGAAGCTATTCATTTACCTTATCCCCATATTTCCGGCGGCGGCATTGTTAATCGCGGCGGGTCTTCCTGCTCCCTGGGAAGAAGGGGAATGGCATTTTCCGCCGTGGCAGGGCATGATAAGCGGGGTATTTTTTGTCCTGTTCGGGGGCGGTATTCTCTATGGGCTTTTTGCCCGCTTGCCTGACGAGGCAGGCCGTCTTTCTGTTGTTGGAATCATTCCGCTCCTGGCGGGCATTGGAATAATTTTCCTCAGCCTTCAGAAAAAGGGAAAGAATCTCCTGTGGCTGTTTCTGCTGGGAAGCTGCTTAATTTCCTGGATGGGTTTTGGCTGGGGAGCCGCACAACTCAATGATTACCTGTCTACTCAGAAGCTGGGAAGAACTCTGGCCGAGGCGGGGAGGGTAGGGTACAAACCAGTAACCGTTGATATCGCGAGGGGGACGATCAGCTTCTATGCGGGCATGATTATGCGAAATATCTCACACGGTGAACTTTCCCACGTTCTTGACGAACCGGGGCTGATTGCCGTGGTGATTCGCGACAAGAGGCGGGATCGTGTTTCACCGAAAGATCTTGCCCGGTTGGACGTGCTTGAGAGGTTTCCCAAAATCCAGTTCACCGGCTATACCTTGTATGTTGAGAAGGGGGAAATGAAGAAGACAGGGCTGCGTTAGGCGTGAGGACCGGGCTTTGCCCTTGAGGGGCGCTTCGCTTGAGGCAACGCCTGCGGCGAGGTTAAAGGACAAAGGAGAAAGGGTAGAGGCGAAAAGAAAAAAGGCCGGGAGGCCAGGCAGCTAGGCAGCTGGGCAGCGACACCGCTGGGCGGGCAACGCCTATGGGGCTTTGGGTTTTCGGGTTTTTCCGGCGTGGCGCAGGAGGCGCTGCTTGGTCTTGAAGAGGTGTGAGCTGAGACTCACGTGATAGGCGTGTGGGTTATGGAACCGCTTGTACGCCCCATCCAGCTCGCACAGGTTCTGCAAGGTGTTTTTCCGGATTTGGTGTACTGAGGGAGTGTCGTAGACGAGTTTCCCTTTTTCAAAGATGGGGACCAGGAGCTCTTTCATGTGGAAGGCCTTGGGATAGCTCTTGGATACATGGGAATACATGGGATGATGGGCACGAAAACGGGTGGCGGTGGGGATCTGCTCGTTTTCAAAAAAGAGGACATCCCCGCGCATCTTGCCCCGCTGGTCAAACATGCGGATGACTTTTTTGATCCCGGGGTTGGTAATCTTTTCGGGATTATCCGACCGTTTGATCTTTGGCACCATTTTTTCCCCGTTTTCATCCAGGGCGGTCAATTTGTAAACACCGCCGAGGGCCGGTGAGGAAAAGGAGGTCACCAGCCTCGTGCCGATACCCCAGATGTCGACCTTGGCTCCCTGCCTTTTCAGGCTCTCAAGGATCCACTCATCCAGGTCACTGGAGGCAACAATAACTGCATCCTGAAAACCGGCCTGATCAAGCATTTTTCGGGCCTCTTTGCTCAGGTACGCAAGGTCGCCGCTGTCCAGTCGTATCCCCATCAATTCATATCCCTTTTCCCTGAGTTCTCTGCCCACCTTGATGGCGTTGGGTACGCCGCTCTTCAGGGTATCATACGTGTCTACCAGGAGGAGACATGCGTGGGGATAGGCATCGGCATACGCCCGGAACGCGTCCAGTTCACTCGGGAAGCTTTCTACCCATGAGTGTGCATGGGTGCCGCGAACCGGGATCCCGTAAAGTTTGCCGGCAAGCACGTTGGAGCTTGCTTCCACGCCCCCGATATAGGCGGCCCGGGAAGCCATCAGTGCCCCATCAGGACCATGGGCACGCCGGAGTCCGAAATCAATGACCGGATCCCCGTGGGCGGCCCAGCGTACCCGGGCCCCCTTGGTGGCGATCAGGGTCTGGAAATTCATGATGTTGAGGATGGTGCTTTCCACGATCTGGGCCTCAGGCAGGGGCGCGGTCACCCTGATGAGGGGTTCATGGGGGAAAACTACTGTCCCCTCGGGAATGGCCCGGAGATCACCGGTAAACTTGAAATTTTCAAGATATACGAGCACATCTTTGGAGAATATGTTCAGACTGTCCAGGTAGGCGAGATCCTCTTCGCTGAATTTGAGGTTCTGGATATAGTCGATGACGTCCGCGAGACCGGCCACGACGCAGTATCCGCCGTCGTCCGGGATTTTTCGAAAAAAGTAGTCGAAATTGGCACACTGGTTCATTTTCCCTTCTTTGACATATCCCCCGACCATGGTCAATTGGTAAAGATCTGTTTGCAATGCCCACTGGGACCACATGTTTCGCTGCTCCTTTCACTATTCTTTTGACAGGATAACCCTGGCGTCCAGCGCCATGGCTCCCTGGCCGGCTGTCATAACCTTGACCGGATTGATGTCAATTTCGCGGATGCTCGGGAAATCCACGAGCAACCGTGAGAGTTGGAGCAGGAAGTCCTCAAGGGCTTCCAGATCGGAAGGTTTTTCTCCCCGGATGCCGCTGAGAATCTTGCTCCCCCTGATACCGTTGGTCATGGCCCTTGCGTCACTCCGGTGAATGGGCGCGACCCGCCAGATCACATCACCCAGGGCCTCCACAAAAATACCTCCCAGGCCGAACATTAATACGGGGCCGAAAACCGCATCCTGCCTCCCCCCCAGGATTACCTCCCTGCCTTGCTCAACCATGGACTGTACCATGACCTCCACATCCCCAGCCCCGATCTTCTCTTTCATCGTCACAAAGCCTTTGGCTATTTTCTCTTCGCTGTTGAGATCCAGAAGAATACCTCCCTGGTCTGTTTTGTGGGAGACATGAGGACGATTGATCTTGAGGGCGACCGGCCCGCCCAGCGCGCGCCAGGCAGCAACCGCCTGATCCGGCGAAGATGCCAGACGGTAATCGGGCAAAGAAAATCCGTAGGCCTTTATTAATTCCATGGACTCTGCCAGGGAGAGAAAAAATCTTCCTTCGGCACCCTGCATAATTTCGGCGACCCGGTTTCCCTGGATATTCATGGCGGGTTTCTCAGGCGGCAGCTTTCGGCTTTTGGATGTCCACCGATGGGAGAGGTGGAACGCCCGCATGGCGTTTTCCGGTGCTGTGAAAATGGGAATCTTTGAATGACGCCGCAGGTAATCGATTTCAACAGCCTCGGTGAAGATGACCACTGCGACAGGTTTCTGGTACCGGTCAACAAGTTGGTTCACCTTCTGGATCAGGAGGCGGGAATCCGCCTGCTCGAACCCCCTTCGATAGCCGTGTCCCAGGAGAACACCGTCCACATCGTCCCGCTTGAGCATCTCTTCCACGATATTTTCATAGAAGACGAGGTCAAACAGGTCCCCCAGGTCGAGGGGGTTTTGGAGACGGATGACCTTGGCACGGAAGTGGCTCTCAATCCGTTCAAGGAAGTCCTTTGGAAAGGGAGGGAGTTCAAACCCGTAGTGGGCGCAGGCGTCTGCCGCAATGACCGCGTGTCCTCCTGAGCGGGAAACCACCGCGAGCCTGTTTCCCTTCAGGGGAGGCAGGGTGAGGATTTTCACGTAATCTATGGCATCATCCATGGTGTTCACGCGAACGCAATTGGCCTGTTCCAGGGCGTGGTCCACGAGTTGATCGTCAGTAAAAAGGGCGGCCGTGTGCGAGTGGGCGATATTCGCGCTCGCCTTGAACCGGTTGGACTTGTGCACGAGGATCGGTTTGTTGGAGCGTGAAGCGATCTCAACAAATCTCCTTCCGTCCCTGAACCCTTCGAGGTAAATAAGTATGATCTTTGTGCCTTCATCTTCCATGAGATAGCTCAGGAGGTCGTTTTCATCCACGTTGAGCTTGTTTCCCATGGATACGAATTTATTGATACCGATGTCTTCCTCGATGAGAAAACCCAGGTAACTCAATCCCACTCCGCCGCTTTGTGCCAGGATAGAGACCGGCCCGAGGGAGAGGGCCCTGTTCAGGGGCATGAAGGGCAGAGCCAAGCCGTTCTCCAGGTTGGTTACGCCGATGCCGTTGGGGCCTATGAAGCGGATATGATATTTTTCAGCAACCTCCAGGCATGCCTTTTCCAGGGGGAGACCGTCTTCCCCCATTTCAGAAAATCCTCCGGATTCGATCACCACATTCTTGATCCCCTTCTTCCCGCACTGTTCCAGGAGTCCGGGCACCGTCTTGGCGGGCGTGAGCAGGACAGCCAGGTCAACGGGATGGTCTATGTCCAGGAGGGACGGATAAATTCTTTGCCCGAATACAACGCCCCCACGCAGTCCGATGGAGAGGATTTCCCCCTCGTACCCGAAGGCAAGGAGATTCCCGACGATATTTTTGCCCAGATTTGTCTTGTCGGGGGATACGCCGACAATTGCCACATTTTTTGGGTAGAAACATTTTTCAAGGTCGCTTTTCGGGTGGCTCACTATTTTCTTTTCCTCCTCATTTTTCTGGCGGATTCTTTCCAGCCTTTTGGTTTTTTCCCCTTTTGCTTCCGATGGGGGGCAGGATCTCTGGCCGGGTCGAGGGGGAAGGCTCCGGCTGAAAATGCATCGGCAAGTCTGGTTTCTTCGATACGTCTGGCCTCTTTTTCCGCAGCGGCCTTCAGGACCGCTTTCCTGACCGGGGGACCTGCAATGTATCTTGCCGGGACTTCTCTCGAGAGATACAGGGTATCAAACGCGTAAAAAAGGACTCCCTCTCTCCTGGCTTTCTCCGCTTCAACCTGGATGAGAACCGGATCTGGATCCTGGCGCCGTCCAATTCGTTTGGCCATTGATTGATCGGCTGTGAAGACCAGGAGTTTGCCAGGCGCAGGGATGAGCCCCTTTTCCAGGACTACGGGATGGGCCCGTCGCCGGACCGGAGTAAGCAGGATACCGGGGAGGTTTTCAAGAAAAGCCTCTTCCAAATGGATATCCCATCTCCTTTCAAGCGTCCTTATGCGGCTGCCCTCTGTTTCAAAGAGATGCCGGTCGTTCCCGAGCAGCACTTCGTTTATGTGTGATTGGCGGACATAGCACCAGCCCGGCTCTTCGTGGAGCGCCTTGAGCAGTTCCTTCACAGGGACGAATCCTTCACGCGAAGGGACAACACCGAATTCAGCGGGACGGTGTCCCAGCAGGTAAACAAGCATTCGGCTGAGTTCGTTGACCTTTATCTGGTGATGTCGCCTGGCCAAGAGTCGGTTCTCCGGGGAGAAGATACGATTAAAGGACGGATGCGATGTCTTCGGCGATCCGCTGCGCGGCGGCTGCAGGATCCGGCGCGTCACGGATAGGTCGGCCCACGACAATGTAATCTGCACCGTCCCTGACTGCCCGTTGGGGCGTAACGATGCGGGCCTGGTCATCCTGCGAGACTTCTCCCCACAAGGGGCGGATACCCGGGGCCACAATAAGCAGGTCGTCGCCAAATTCCTTTTTGATGATTGCCACTTCACGACCTGAACAGACGACCCCGTGACAGCCTGCATTCCAGGCGATTCCCGCCCGCAGGAGGACCAGATCGATTATTCTGTTCTCGAACCGGGGATCATAACCGAGTGACGCGAGGTTGTGGCTGCTCAGGCTGGTCAGGACGGTAATGGCGAGTATTTTCGTCCCCGCGGGGTTATCCTGTGCTGCTGCATTGAGAATCGCTTCGCCTTCGTCACAGTGGATGGTAACGAAGACGGGCCGGTATTTGGTTGCTGCCTGAAAAGCCCTTGAGACGGTTGCCGGGATATCGTGCAACTTGAGGTCAAGGAAAATCCCCCGGGCCCCTTCCTCGGAAAGGGCTTTCAGGACTGCCGGTCCCTGGCTGATAAAAAGCTCGAGACCTACTTTAAAGAGGCCCACGTGGTCTTTCAATATCTTTACATACCGGATTGCCTCATCATACGAGGAGATATCCAGGGGGAAAATAATATAATCTTTTGGTGCTTTCATAGTACTCCTTTTTCGCTGAACTCAATAGTGATACACTCGCAAAAAATCTCAAGGCCGTCATGCCGGATCCTATTGAAACCCCTTGATTCCGGCTTTCGCCGGAATGACCTATTGAGAACAGTCTTGCCTTCTTACGACTCAGTCAATACCGCATACTCCAAAAAAAACCGGTGGACATCAAGGAAAAAAAATTATAAGAGAAAGCGTAAAAAGCAGGTTTACAGTTCCGGGGGACCATTTTTGTCCAAAAACGGTATTTATTGTTGGGCAGGGGAACAATGGTGAACCGTGAACCTCTCTGAACCTAGATTTTATGGGCCACCGTAGCTCAGCTGGTAGAGCACCTCACTCGTAATGAGGATGTCTGCGGTTCGACTCCGCACGGTGGCTCCATTTTTTGCAACCGGTCACGGTTCAGGGTTCAAGGTTAGTAAGAAAAAACCGATCCCCAAAAAAGAGGATTATTGGTGGTCTGGAGGGTGTTGGAATGAATTCTATCCAGGATTTTTTTGTCTGTGACGAGTGTTCGAACAAGGACTTTAAGCTGGTCTACAACTTTTCTCTCCTTTTTCATGGGGTCAATTTTTCAGATGATCTCATTTATGACAAGATCATTGACGAGCTCTACCAGTGCACCAAGTGTCGCAAGACATTCACGAAGAAAGAGATTGAGGAAGGGCTGGCCAAACTTAAGAGGAAACATAAAGAAAAGTAAACCAGGTTCTGAACGGGCTCAAGATTTCCACTGTGATTCCATTGAATGTCAAATTCCAAAATCCAAATGCCAAATCAATGTCAAATGACTAAATTGATGAGAGAACCTTGCAACTCTGTGTTGCTCTATAGCCTGTTGCTGCAGCAAGCAGGTGGCCGGGATATGTTTTGTCATTGAGGCGTTAGGATTTCATTTGACATTTGCCTGCCCAGTGAAAAGTCTTTCTTATTTTACTGGGGAGCTTTGACATTTGTCCTTTCCGGTTCAGCCGCATCAGGCGGTCTTTGTCTGTTTTTGATAGAACTGGAACTTGTGCGAACCAAGCTCTATGGTATCGAAATCCTTCAGGGACACACTCCCTTTTACCACTTCCCCGTTTACCCGCAGTTTCACCATTCCCCCGGTAAAGGTTATGGCGTATCCTGACGGCCGTTTACTGATGGTGGCGGCGGTTGCTCCCATGAATAGGCCGGACAGCCTGACCTCTGAATTGGGTGATTTGCCGAGCCGGGTGAGTTTTTTCGTGAGAGCGACATCTTCCTTTCTCGAACCATCGAGGAAACTGAGTATCCCTATCTTTCGAGGCTTGGGGGGAGGGCCGCTCTTGTTTTGTTCCTTTGCAAGGAGTTCCCGCTGCTTCGCGGTCTCGAGCATCATGGTTTGATCGAGGTCCCCATTGCCCCCGCCCTGTTTTGCTCCGTTTTCTCCCGCGACAAAAAGGAGCACGTGCTTTCCCACGATTATGTTGTCTCCGTGTTTCAGGCGGTGAGTGGAGACTCTCTTATCATTCACAAATGTGCCGTTTGTACTCTGAAGATCTGTGAGGATATAGTCATGTCCGGTTTTGTCAATGCGCGCGTGATAGCCCGAGACAGCCAGGTTATCAATGGCGACGGCATTCTCGGGTTTTCGCCCGATTGTTATACTATCCTGCACAAAAGGGATTTCTTTGATGACCTGTTTGTTAAACATGAGAACAAGCCTCGGCATATTTTTGCTCCCCTCCGGTTATTTTTTTCTGAAACCTGTGAACATGATTTACGGTTTCAGCTTTCTAAACGTTTTGTGCACTCCGGTGATACTATCTGCAAAAAAGATGCCTAATCTCTTCAATGGCCCCTGTTTTGGTGGAGTAATTCCCGACAAAAACACGGAGACAACAGTGGTATTGTCGTGCCCGCCTCTCTTAAGGGCCTCGTCCACGCAGTTTCGGCAGAAAACTTCCGGGCTTTCCTCAGCCTGGATCATCTGAAGAATTTCTTCGTCGTTCACCAGATCGGTCAAGCCGTCCGTGCAGAGGAGAAATCGATCGCCGTCCGCTGGCTCAAATTCAAACACCTCGGCAGTCACGAACTCCGCGGAACCCAAGTTCTTGGTCAAAACGTGTTTCAGGGGAGATGTTTCGGCATCCTTGGGATCCATAATACCCATTTCCACCTGCTCGGAAACAATGGTATGATCCTTTGACAATCGTTCGAGGTGACCGTTTCGCAGCATGTATATGCGGCTGTCCCCCACATTTGCGGCGATGATCTGCCCCTGGAAAACAGCAAGCACGGCGATGGTTGTACCCATACCGTGATATTCATCGTGCATCTCTGCCATTTCATGGACGACCCTGTTGGCAAGACGAATGCTTCCGAGGATGTAATTTCCTCTTTTTGTGAGGGTCTGATCAGGGATGCCGAAAACCTCTTCCTCTTCAAGCCCGGATTCCATCCAGTGTCTGAAACTCTTGTTGATGAGTTCCACCGCGACTTTACTGGCCACTTCACCAGCGAGATGCCCGCCCATCCCATCGGCTACCACATAAAGGCCCAGCGTGTCATCGGTGGAAAAACAGTCCTCGTTGCCTTCCCTCTTGAGACCAACATCGGTTATGCCTGAAGCTCTAATCAACAACGTTTTCTTGCCTCCGGTACGTTAGCTGGTTGAAACGGATTCCTTCTTCCTGGAGAGTTCTTCTATTTTTGAAAGCAGCATGGTGAGATAGCGTGCCATCTGTCCGGCAGTCCTGAAACGATCCTTGGGGTTCTTGGCCAGGGCCTTGTCTATGATCTGTTCACATGCTTTGGGTATGCCCGATTCGATGAGCCTGACTGAAGGGTGCTTCCCCTGGGTGATGTGGTAGAGTAAGCCGCTCAGATTCTCGCCGTGAAAGGGGAGTTTTCCCGTGAGGAGCTGGAAGAAGAGAACGCCCAGGGAAAAGATGTCGGTACGGGCGTCTATCTTGTGTCCCATGATTTGTTCAGGCGACATGTAATTGGGTGTGCCCAGGATAACCCCTGTCTTGGTCCTTGTGGAGGACATGGCCTTCGCGATGCCGAAATCCGTGACCTTAATGTTTCCATTGTGCAGGAGCATGATGTTTGCCGGTTTGATATCGCGGTGAATGACTCCCTGTTTGTGGGCATAATCCAGGGCCTCCGCTACCTTCGCCGCCACATCCAGCACCCTGGTCACCGGGAGTTTTGTTTCCCTTGTGCAGTAGCGGATCAGGCTCTCCCCTTCCAGATATTCCATGGCCATGTATGTCAGATCACCATCCTCGCCCACGTCATGAATGGTCACGATTCCAGGGTGGGACAACTTTCCGGCGATCTCCGCCTCCCGCATAAACCGTTCCCTTATTTCATCAATCATGTCTTCATCAAAATCGTCTGAAAACCGTATGATCTTGATGGCTACAAGCCTGTTCAACTTGGGATCCATACCCTTGTAAACCAGTCCTGTGGTTCCTCTTCCCAAATTCTCTATAATCTGGTACCTGCCTACACTTTTTCTAGAACGAAGGAATGATTCAGAAAGATCCTGCTGTTTTCCGGAAAGGTGCTGCGGGCCGCGTTGGGAAGGCTGCGCCGCCTCCAGGTCGCGGATACGGTCCTGTACGTCCTTGTATTCCAGCGTCTTCATCTTCCGGTAGGCGAGGAGGGCCTTTTCCGTTATGCCTCTTTCTTCATAGTCCAGGCCGAGTTGATAGAGGAGTTCCCTGGTTTCCCCGTCCAGGGGACAGCGCTCATATCTCTCGAGCGCCTCATCCAGGTGGCCCTGCCGCTGGAGGTTCAGCCCCAGGGTCCTGTTGGCCTCGAAACTGCCGCGCGAAAGGGACTCCATGGCAGAGGCACGATAGAAGGTCATGGCAAGGTAGATGGCGGTGAGCCCGCTGAGCGCCGGGGCCAGCCGAACCCACGCGTGCAGGAATACAAAAAAGCACATGGCCGTGGCAAGGGAAACGCAAATCAGGAGGAGAAAAAGAAAGAATCGGTACAGCTCATGGAGCCTCGGGGAAAAGAGAGCGAAACCTGACCCGAGAAAAACGAGAAGGCCGAGTTCCGTGAGAATGACCGGGAGCGGCTGGGCAAGGAAAGGAACATCCAGTATTAGTTTGATGGTGTCTCCCGCTTGAGGGAGGGCGGCTGTTGCTGCAAAGAAGGTGGTACAGAAATGATAGAGCGTTTTATCCACCAGGCTGAAAATCCCGGGATCTGCAAAAGAAAACAGGCCGAAAAGGACGACCATGGCAAACCCGAGCAGCATCTGATGCCTGATACGATTTTCAGTCATATGGTGATCTTATCTCCTCTATCTGTCCCTTGGTCAGCGTGCCATCGGTGAAAAATAGCCAAATACAGGCCTCCTGTCAAAGAAAAACAAGACGCTCCAAGATCAGGGGTTTCAGGTTCAAGGACTCCAGGTTCAGGGTTATCGCGTGACCGTAAACGGCGAATAGGCAACTGTAAAAAGTGAAAAAATGGACAAAACGGCAATTGCCCGAAAAGAGTATTTGCATTTCATGTTACATGGTGATTTCGTACTGTTCAATATGGAATCCCTTTTTGGCGGCAATGATGATCCGCCTGTTGATCCGTTTTTCCAGGTCCATGACCGAGTCCTGTTCCTCCTCACGCATGACGTTCTCGATTTCAGGGTTCACCAGGACATGGACCGGGGATTCATCGGCCATACCGAAACTCTCCCTTTCCAGGTCACGGAAGATTTCGTAGCATATGGTCCGTTTTGACTTCAGGGTTCCCTTACCTTCACAATAAAAACACGGCTCGCTCAGCATCCTGTTCAGGTTTTCGCGCGTCCTTTTCCGGGTCATCTCGATGAGCCCGAGGTCCGACATGGGGAGGATGTTTGTCTTTGACCGGTCGCTGTTCAACGCTTCCCTGAGGGCCGTGAAGACCCTTTCCCGGTTCGCCATTTTCTCCATGTCTATGAAGTCAATGACAATGAGCCCGCCAATATTCCGGAAGCGTAACTGGTAGGCGATTTCCTTAACCGCCTCCAGGTTGGTCTTAAGGATCGTCTCTTCCAGGTTTCTTTTTCCCACATAACTCCCGGTATTAACGTCTATGGCGGTGAGGGCCTCGGTCATTTCAATGACAATATATCCTCCCGATTTCAACCAGATCTTGTTTCCCAGCGCCCGGGAAATTTCAAGCTCTATGCCGTATGCGTCAAAGATC
>QMLQ01000058.1 GCA_003646815.1 Deltaproteobacteria bacterium
AAAAAAACCAAAGGCCAAAGATATACAAAGAGGGGTGTGGAATCCAGAAACAATTGCTGAGATCAAGTACAAGGCGGAAACAGGAAAACACCGGATCCGGGGGTGCGGCACCCCCAGGAAATTTCCGGATTTTGACGATCTCCTTGTCCTGCCGTCCCAGTTAACCCGCATGTCCATAGATACCTACCGGGAGGATTGTAAGACCCAGACGGTCCTTGGATCAAGGCATGCCAAGAACCCGTTGGTCATAGAAACCCCCATAATGATTTCCGGCATGTCTTACGGTGCCTTGAGCAAAGAAGCCAAGATCGCACTTGCCAAGGCAACGGATATCGTTGGGACCTCCATCAACAATGGAGAGGGCGGACTGCTTCCCGAGGAGAGGGAGAATTCCTATAAACAGGTGGTGCAGATTCTCCCAAGCAGAATGGCGTTTTCTCTCCGCAATATTGAGGCCGCTGATGCACTTGAGATTATTGTGGGCATCGGTGCCAAGCCCGGGCTGTCCGGACATCTCATGGGAAGCAAGATAACAAAAGAGATCGCGCAGTTCAGGCAGCTTCCCCAAGGCATTGATCTCCACAGTCACCCCCGTCACGGAGATATATTCGGGGCCGATGACCTCTGCCTGAAGATGGATGAATTGCGGGATATTACGGACAACGAAATCCCCATCTTTATCAAAATCGCGGCGGGCAGGGTGTGGGAAGATGTGAAAATCGCGGTGAAAGCGGGCGCGGATGGTGTTGTTGTTGACGGGGCCCAGGGGGGGACCGGTGCAGCCCCGGTGATCGCGTCCAACAACCTGGGAGTCCCCACACTGCCGGCACTGGTCCAGGCTGTTCGGAGCCTGGAAGACTCCGGAGTGAAGGACAATTTCAGTCTCATCGTCTCGGGTGGTATCAAGGACGGAGCAGACGTGGCCAAGGCTTTGGCGCTGGGTGCCGACGCCGTGGCCATCGGTACCGGTGCAATGGTGGCTATGGGCTGTGTTGTCTGCCTGAAGTGCCACGAAGGGAAGTGCCCCTTCGGCATCGGCACCCAGGATCCTGAGCTCAGGAAAAGGCTGGATATTGATGAGGCTGCCCAAAGGGTGGCCAACTATATCCAGGGAATGACCTACGAGGCGGTTATTCTGGCCAAGGCGGCGGGAAAGACACAACTGCACAGCATGGAAAGGGAAGATCTGAGATCCATGACCCTCGAAGCCTGTGCCATGACAGGAATTCCCCTTATGGGGACAAACTACACGTTCACGGAGAGATTTGGTTTTTGCTAACCCGGATTGGATTCAGGATTGAATATGATACGCATACAGAAACACCCAATTCTGGGAACATTTGAAAAAGGGAAAAAAGTTCCGTTCACTTTTGATGGAAAAACCATCGAAGGTTTTGAGGGGGAACCTATCGCCGTGGCATTGCGGGCGAATGGTGTATTGATTCACCGGTATACAACGAGAAGGAATGAACCGCGCGGGGTATTTTGCGCCATAGGCCGCTGTACTGATTGCATAATGGTCGTAGATGGGGTCCCGAATGTGCGGACCTGCGTGGAGCCTTTGAAGGAGGGCATGGTAGTTGAGACGCAGATCGGCAAAGGCCCTCAAAAATCATCGGAGTGAGTCGTGCGAAGAATTGAAATGGTGACCGTTGGAGCAGGACCGGCAGGGCTTGCGGCCTCGATTGAGGCTGCAAGGTGCGGTGTACAGGTAGTCGTGTATGATGAAAATGAAAAGCCGGGGGGGCAGCTTTTTAAACAGATTCACAAGTTCTTCGGCTCAAGGGAGCACTACGCCAGCACAAGGGGGTTCAGGATTGGACTGAACCTTCTGGAGGAAGCGCGTGACCTGGGCGTGGAAGTTTCACTGCATTCGGTGGTTCTGGGTATTTACGAGAATAGAACCATGAACGTCATGGTTCGGGATCAGATCGAGCAGGTCAAGGCCGAGAAGCTTCTGGTGGCAACCGGGGCATCGGAAAATATGATTCCTTTCCCGGGCTGGACCCTGCCCGGAGTGATTGGGGCCGGGGCCGCCCAAACCATGGCCAATGTGCACGGCATCATGCCGGGGAAGAGGCTGCTCATGGTTGGATCCGGGAATGTTGGGGTGGTTGTGGCCTACCAGATGCTTCAGGCCGGCTGTGACGTGGCAGCGATCATTGACGCAGCTCCGGAAATCGGGGGATACGGGGTTCACGCAGCGAAGGTGGCACGTTATGGAGTCCCTTTTTTCATGTCCCACACCATCAAGGAAGCCAAAGGGAAGGAGAAGGTTGAAGGGGCGACAATTGTCCAGGTGGACAAGAACTGGAAACCTGTCCCGGGGAGTGAAAAGGAACTTGATGTGGATACCATATGCATTGCCGTGGGCCTGAATCCCATGACCAAATTAACCCAAATGGCCGGTTGCAAAATGACGTATGTCCCGAAACTGGGAGGGCTTGTGCCCGGTCACGATGAGAACCAGGAGACCACGATCCCCGGCATCTACATTGCTGGCGACGTATCCGGGATTGAAGAGGCGAGCACCGCTATTATTGAAGGCAGGATTGCCGGTCTGGCAATCGCCCGGAGCATTGGGTATCTGGATGAGAAAAGCTTCCTGGAGAAACACCGCGAACAGACGGAGAGTATGAAGTCTCTTAGGAGTGGAAGCCACGGGGATGCCCGGAGGGTGGCAAAAGAATATTTGAACGCTGTAATGAAGGGATAAGTTCATGTCAGAAGGATTATCCAGATCAGGATACCTTTCAGAAGAAGAACTGAAAGGGAGCCCCGGAATCCCAAGCGAGGCCAGAAGGCGGCAGGGATCCGTTGCGGTTATAGAATGTACCCAGGACATTCCGTGTAATCCTTGCGAATCAAGCTGCAAGGTAGGGGCCATAACAGTCGGTGAGGATATTACCAATTTGCCGCATCTTGATGAAGAAAAATGTGTCGCTTGTCAGACCTGTCTTTTCGTCTGCCCCGGGCAGGCCATATTTATGGTGGATGAAAGCCTCGAAAATGGCAAAGCAAGAGTAACAGTCCCTTACGAATTTTTCCCTTTGCCTGAAAAAGGGGATACGATCATTGCCTTGGATCGGTCAGGGAAGGAGCTTGGAGAAGCAGTGGTAACGGGTGTGAGAAGAACTGAGAAAATGGATAAAACCTCTTTGGTGACCATGGAAGTTCCCAGAGAGTGGTCCATGCGGGCCAGGGCATTGAAGCCCAAATACTAAATATTTATTAGGAGGGAAAGAGGTATGGCTGAACAAGCGTTGGGTATGGTTGAAACCAAAGGATTGGTAAGTGCGATCGAGGCAGCGGATGCAATGGTAAAAGCGGCCAAGGTGAAGTTTGTCGGCAGGGAGTTTGTCGGCGGCGGTCTGGTGACCGTATTTGTGCGAGGGGACGTGGGCGCGGTAAAGGCAGCTACTGATGCCGGCGGTGCGGCCGCTGACCGGGTTGGCGAACTTGTTTCCGTGCACGTGATCCCCAGGCCCCATGGTGATATTGAAAATACCATTCCGAAGGGTGAGAAGTAGTTATTGATCCCTTGGTGTGCTGTTTGTCGTGTTCAGGAGCGTTGTTGCGGTGAACGCCCCGGCCTTTGATGCATGAATCCCGCGAAGTTTGTCTGCTTCGTCGGCGGCATGGGATCGAGGAGTCGGGTGAGGAGAAAATACGCGGGCCGTGAACGGTGCTCTTCGGTGAAAAGAGGGAAACAATGGCGCTCAATGTCCAATTTATAACACATCCCGGCCCGGGTGTCATAGACATCCTGATGAGCAGGATGGGGTCGGGAGGTAAAAAGTCCCTGGACCTTATCGATTTCAGCGCAGTGGGGTTGGTTCAGGGAAAGCTGGTGGATATGATGTATGCTGCTGACATCGCAGAAAAGACAGCGCAAGTTCATGTCTTCGATCTGAAGGGAACATGTCCCCAGCATTTGACGATGATCGGGATCTTTGGTGAGATCGCCGCCGTAAAAGCGGCGCTGGATGCCATAAGCAGCGAGGACCTGTGACGGCTCCTCGGGACCCGCTATCGCATCAAGGTGAACATTCCAGATTTAAGGAAGGTGCCTAAATGATACTCGGAAGAATTGTTGGGGACGTCTGGTCCACCAAGAAAAATGAGAAGATGTCCGCGCTGCGGCTCTTGTTTGTGCAACCACTGGGGAAAAGCCTCCGACCCGCGGGCGATATTCTGATTGCCGCGGATGAGATCGGCGCTGGAAGAGGAGAACTGGTGATTGTTACGGAAGGTGCCCCTGCCATGCAGGCGTTTGACAGGGAGACGCCGGTTCCCGTGGATGCTGTGGTTGTTGGCATCGTTGATAATTTCGATATCGAGAAACGTTCCTGACCGTGAATCAATCATGATGAAACCTGAAATCGTGAAAAAAGTTCGGGAGGCGGGTATTGTTGGTGCAGGCGGTGCGGGTTTCCCAACACACGTCAAGCTCGATGCGGATGTTGAGCGGGTTCTGGGGAACGGGGCGTCGTGCGAACCGTTGCTCATGAGCGACCCCTTTCTCATGGAACGGGAGGCCGCCGCTATCCTCCGTGGACTGGCACTTGTCATGGAGAGTACCAGCGCCGAGAAAGGTACCATTTGCCTGAAGGGGAAGCATGAAAGGGCAATGAATGCAGTCAGGAAAAGCGTGGAGAAAGGACCGTTTAAGAACATCGATGTGTTTGAACTGGGAGATTTCTATCCTGCCGGAGATGAACAAATCCTCGTCTTTGACGTCATGGGAAGGGTGGTTCCGGAAGGAGGAATTCCGCTCCAAGTTGGGGCGGTGGTAAGTAACGTGGAATCCCTGTTGAATATCGCACGGGCCGTTGATGACGGGAGGCCGGTTACTGAGAGGTATCTTACTGTTACCGGTGAGGTCAACAACCCCCTGGTCATGAAAGTTCCCGTTGGGACAAGCATAGGCGAGGTCATTGAGGCTGCGGGCGGTCCAACGGTGGACGATTTTAAGGTGGTGATCGGGGGGCCAATGATGGGGGCAGTGACCGCTGATCTTTTTACTCCTGTCACCAAGACCACCAGCGGCGTCATTGTATTGCCGTCCGATCACAATGTGATCGCGGGCAAGATTAATGACCCTGAGAGAGTCATGCGTATCACGAAAATGGTTTGCTGCCAGTGTTCCCGCTGCACCGATCTTTGCCCCCGGCATCTGCTCGGTCATTCCCTGGAACCGCACAAGATCATGCGTCAACTCGGGTCGCAGACATTGTTTTCGGAAGACATTCTGGAAGACGCCTTGATCTGCTGCGAATGCGGCATCTGCGAGAAATACGCATGCCCCATGATGATCTCCCCGAGAGAGGTTAACGCGCAGGTAAAGCGGGAATTATTGCAGGAAGGGACCAAACGGGCGCCGAAGCGAAATGAATACCAGCCGTCCCCGTTCAGGGGTGTTCGCAAGATTCCCACACGAAGATTGGTGGAACGGCTGCAGATCGGTCAGTATGAAGATCATCCGCCATTTATGGAAAAGGATGTTGAGGTTCAGGAGGTACGAATCCCGTTGAAGCAGCACCTGGGGGCGCCGGCCAAACCGGTTGTAAAGGTTGGTGATCACGTGGATAAGGGTTCTCTTATCGGTGAAATCCCGGAAAATGCTTTAGGGGCGAGGGTCCATGCCAGCATAGAAGGAAGGGTCATTTCCGTGGACGATGCGATAGTGATCAGGCAGTAGTACGAAACAGAAAACAGGAGGCACGGTCTCTCCGGGGTAAAATAGATATGGAATTTAAGGCAATAGGTCTCATTGAAACGAACAGCGTGGCAAAAGGGATTGAGTGCGCGGATGAGATGTTAAAGGCATCGGATGTGGATATCCTGCTTGCGCGTCCTACCTGTCCCGGTCGCTACCTGGCGATGGTTTCAGGGGATGTGGGATCCGTGCAGAATTCCTTGGACATCGGAAAAGAGGTTGCCGGTGAGTTTCTGGTGGATTCCTTCGTTATCCCCAACGTCCATCCGGCAGTGTTTCCTGCCTTGAGCTGTGCTACCCCGGTTTCCGAGCTCAGAGCCTTGGGAATCATCGAAACCTATTCATCCGCCTCGTGTATCAACGCTGCAGATGCGGCGGTGAAGGCGGCGGCCGTGGATCTGATCGAGATTCGATGCGCCACGGGACTGGCTGGCAAGTCATTTGTGACCTTGACCGGTGATGTGGCATCAGTGAACTCGGCGGTGGAAGCAGGCATCGAACTGCTGGAGGCGGAGGGCTTTATCCAGAGTTATGTGGTCATTCCTTCCCCAAGTAAGGAACTCTATAAGAGTCTCGTATGATACAGGCCGTAAAAAAAGTAAAAGAAATGGTGAATCAACCCGAACGGTGGGATTTTTCTGGTGCAGAAAAGCTCTTTGCCGGGGTGGATATCGGGACGTACAAGACCATAGCCATCGTCGTGGATGAAAAGGGCAAACCCCGTGCTGCGAATATGCGTCGTGCCGAGATTGTCCGGAGCGGCCTCATTGTGGACTACGTAGGGGCCCTGAGGCTTGTGCGGGAACTTATGGAAGAAATCAGAGAACATTGTTCCAAGCCTATTGAAAAGGGTGCGACGTCGTATCCACCGCAGACTGAATCAGGGAATATTGACACGACAAAATACATTCTCGAAGGTGCCGAAATGGATGTGCTCAGGATTCTGGATGAACCCAGTGCGGCAAACCTGGTCCTGGGAATTAAGGATGGGGCCATTGTGGATGTGGGCGGGGGAACGACGGGGGTTGCAGTGATAGAAAATGGACAGGTTGTGCGTACCAGCGACGAAGCAACCGGGGGAGTGCATCTTTCTCTTGTTCTTGCTGGACATCTCCGGGTGAGCCTTGAGGAGGCCGAAAAGATTAAGGCGGACAGAAATATGAACAATTCAGTGCTGCCTGTTGTGAGGCCGGTTATTGATAAGATCTCGGATATCATCGAATCCTCCCTGAAGGATTTTAGGGGGATGAAAAGGGTTTGCATGGTTGGAGGAACCTGTGAGCTTGATGGCCTTACGGGTATTGTGGGAAGCAATCTGAGATTAGAAGCATTTCAACCCGAGGAACCACAAGTAATTACCCCTTTGGGGATTGCCTTATCGTGCCTTGATGCAAATGGAGACGGTTTTGTTTCCGGGACGAGATCCGATGGATACTATTAGCGCGGAAGATATAAAAAAAATAGTGAGAGAAGTTTTTCAAGAGATGGGACTATCTTCCATGAAGTCAAATAAGAAATCTGGAATGATTTCAGAATATGATGGTCCAAAAGTTTTGATCGTGTTCCACGCCGGGGTCTCAAAGCTGGATGAAGCCATGAATCAGGTTCGGGTGATCCAGGAATCGGCCGGCAAGTCCAGTGTCTTTACCGATGAATCCGCACGGAGTTGGGTGTGCGGGGAAGATGTACGAAAAGAAACCGGGACGAGGTGTATCCTTGACACGGTGCGACCTCAAGGCCTGCAGAAGGTCCTGGATCTGTCGGATATACTGGTCCTCCCAACATTTTGCCTTAAGGTCGGTGCCAAGGTGGCGAGCTTGATTTGTGACGACCACGCGTCCGGGATTGTCTGTTCCGCCTTGGCGCAGGGCAAGAAAGTCCTGGCTTCGGAGGATGGATTCCTCATCAATGAAACACTTTCCAATATAAAGATACGGGAAGAGATAGCTCGTATTTTAGGAAAATTGAAAGACTACGGAATGATTTTTTGCCCAACCAATCAATTAGGCCACATGTTTCAGCAGATCGCATTTGATCCGGGGGAGCCAAGTGATGCTCAGGGAAAAAAAGAACAGAATACCGGAAATGAAGGATCTCTCAGGATCATTACGGGGCGTGATATTCAGAATGCGGCTAACAACAAGATTGCTTCTCTGCAGCTGACAACCAGGGGCATTGTGACGCCCCTGGCGCGTGATCTGGCAAAGGAATATGGCATAAAGATTATTGAGGGGGAATGAACAAAGCCCCTTGTTGACAGAGAGACCTGCCTGAAAAAGGAGATGAATGAATGGGAGAATTAAGGGCCTACTGCCACCTGGACCGCTTGCAACCGCAATTTGCCTCACTCTTTGCAACCCGGTGCCGAGGGTTTCTTTGCGTGGAGGGGATGGCATCACTTTTTGTGGAAGTCGTACCGGGTATTGAAGTGAACCACTTGACCGATATAGCCCTGAAGCTGACAAATGCACGACCCGGGGAAATGATCGTGGAAAGACGGTACGGCATGCTTGAAATACATTCCTTTGACCAGGAGGAAGTCCTCCACGCAGGGAAAATGATCCTGGAAGAACTGGGACTCAAGGAAGAGGAAAGATTGGCACCCACCATTTTGGCAACCAGCATCATCAACAAGGTTGATTCTTATCAGGCGGTCATCATCAACCGCAACAGCAAAGGGATGCTGGTCCTGGGAGGCGATGATGTATACCTGCTGGAAGTAACGCCCGCAGCCTATTCGTCCATTGCTGCCAATGAGGCAGAAAAACACTGTAATGTGCGGCTCGTGGATATACGGTTTTACGGGGCCGCAGGCCGTATTTACCTGGCGGGATCACAGGCGGAAATCCAGGCTGCAGCCAAGCTGGTCGTGGATACCATGGCGAACATCAAGGGCAGAAAGGGATAAGAGAGAGATGGCACCTGCTTTTATATTTGCTGAAGATATTGCCAAGGCCCTTCGGGATGGGAAAAAGGAATTTGTAGTTGCAGAAGATGCCAGAATATCTGCGGCTGCAATGGATCTGATCAGAGAGAAAAATGTTCGCATTATCTATTCGGACCAGACGGGGAGTGTAGCGAGTGAACAAAAAGCTCCAGGAACGGCTTCGGAAAAAATAACAACAGGACCTGAATCCCGAGGAGAGACCGAGCACGAGGCCTCCGCGTCCCATGAGGGAGTGTTTTCCGAGGAAGAGGTGGAAATCATCGTAAACAGGGTGATCAACCGTTTCAGGGAACTCAAGGGTGAAAAACCTGTTCGATCAGGGAAAAGCGAGGTGGTCTCGGAAGACGATGATGACCTGGTGATATGCCGATGCGAGGAGATTACTAAAGGGGAGATAAAACAGGCCATCAGGAACGGAATGAGGACCTTGAACGGGATAAAACGGATCACCCGAGCGGGTATGGGACTCTGCCAGGGGCAGACCTGTCAACGTCTGGTGAGCCAGATTCTTGCCAGCGAGTTGGGTATTCCCCTAAGTGAGGTGACACCTACCACAGCCAGGGCGCCGGTAAGGCCGCTCAAGCTGTCTGTTTTTGCAACAGGCTGATTACTCATTTGATTTTTTTCTGTCATTCCTGCGTAAGCGGGAATCCAGGGGTTTCAAACAAAGAAAAGTCTCGCTCCGCTTTTCGCCGGAGCAGGCTCTCGCAGGAGATAAAATGCCAAATACTACAGCAGATGTTGTCATTGTGGGCGGAGGTGTCATGGGATGCGCCATCGCCTATTACCTGGCCAAAGAGGGCGTCAAGGCGCTCGTTGTTGAGAAATCCGACATTGGAGGTGAGGCTTCAGGAAGTAACGGAGGCGGTGTTCGGCAATCGGCGAGAAATCTGAAAGAAATGCCTTTGGCATTGGAAAGCATACGGATGTACGGAGAACTCCACGAAGAGCTGGGCATGGATGTGGAATACGTTCGGAAAGGGAATCTGCGGCTCTGCACAAATGCCCAGGAAGTGGCTGACATGAGAAAGTCTGTGGAAAAACAGCAGGCCGCAGGCCTTGATGTGCGGATGGTCGACCGGAAAGAGGTCCTGGAAATCAATCCCTATATTGGAGAAATGGTCGTCGGCGCAAGCTATTGCCCTACGGATGGGCATGCAAACCCGTTCCTGGTGACGTACGCATACTTCCTGAAGGCAAAAAGTCTTGGTGCCCGGTTCTGTACACAGGAGGAAGTTGTTGAAATAAGAATACAAAAGGGAAGGGTCGCCGCAGTAGTGACCGATAAACAGGTGATTGAGACAGACCTCGTGGTTGACGCAGCTGGCGTGGCAGGCAGGAAGGTGGCCAACCTGGCAGGGCTCGATATTCCCCTGCGGCCCGTTTTTTCAGAGGCCATGATCACGGAACCATTTCCTCCTTTGTTCCCCCAGATGTTCGGGCATGCCAGGGGCCTGTTTTATGGCAGGCAGACAGTTCACGGTCCCTTTTTCTGGGGAGGATTCGTCGGTACTGAACAATATATCCACCGGGAAGGAAAGCCCCTTTTCCATTTTATCGGACCAGCCATTTCCAGGGCGGTCCTTGATTATTTCCCTGTGCTGAAAGACATCCATGTCATCCGGATGTGGTCGGGCCTTATTGCAGCCATGGCAGACGGGCTCCCGGTGCTGGGATTCACAGAGGAAGTGCCGGGGTTTGTTTTCTGCACCGGATTCAGCGGGCACGGTTTCGGACTGGCTCCTGTTATCGGTCTGCTCCTGTCGCAATTGATTCTGGACTGCACCACGTCCATACCTATCGGCGATTTCTGTTATGGTCGCTTTGTTGGAGGTGACCGCCAGGATTGTGCGTGTGTGGGGAACGAAGTTTGCACCACCCAGGCGGCGGTGTGCCCGAACAAACGACAGCTCGCCAGAAGTAGTGAATAGCTGGAGCGGGTCAAATTCCCGGGCGATGAATTCCAAGCTGCATATGGACATGGGAAAAGAGAAGAAAGATGATAGATCTGAGAGCGTTTGCCATTATTGATCAAATTCAGAAACAGTTTGCAGGGTACATCGGGAGTACCGCATTGGGGTACTATCCTGTCGCCGGGCAGTCCGCGTTTTTTGTGGAAATCGCGCCCGGCATTGAGATCAATTCCATCACCAATGTTGTGCTCAAGAGGACCAACGTGAAACCGGGAGCAATGGTAGTTGAAAGGACATTCGGCATGCTGGAAGTGCATGGTGATTCGCCCGCGGAAGTCAGGGAAGCGGCCGATGCGGTTCTGGAACATCTCGGGCTCGGAGAATTTGACCGGATGAAGCCGAAACTTCTTGCCTCGGACACCATAGATAGAATTGATGCGCATATGACCCAGATTGTGAATCGCTTTCGGGCTGCCAGCATGATTTTGGAAGATGATACCCTGTATGTTCTGGAGATGACGCCGGCAGGATATGCGGGATATGCGGCAAATGAGGCGGAAAAAGCCGCTGATGTCAAACTTATCCATCTCACGGTATTTGGGGCCTCAGGCAAGGTGTATCTGGCCGGGGAGAGGTCGGACGTGCTGGCGGCAAAAGAAGCGGCCGAAAGTGCCCTGGCGTCTCTGGAAGGGAGAGAAGAATCGTGAGGGTTTTTGCAGGAATATAATATGAAGTCGGTAAAAAAAGACCTTTTTGAACGAATCATGAAGATCTATCCCACACTCTCTCCGAAAAAGCGAAGAGTGGCGGACTTGGTCATGAGAGATTATAAGAAAATTTTCTTGATGACCGCCAGAGAAATCGCCACTGAGTGCGAAGTTAGTGAACCAACCATCATCAGATTCGCCGTGGATCTCGGTTTTTCCGGATATGCAGAATTTCTGCAGTTCATGAAAGGACTGCTCCACTCGGAATTGACAAGCACCGAGCGTTTTGCCAAGGCGAGCAAAAAAGAAAAAACCGGGACAACGATCCAGCGATATTGCCGGAATGCCATCAGAAATCTCGAAAATCTCTCCCGGTCCATCTCTGGTACAGAGCTGAAGAGGATCGCGAGAAAGGTTTTTCAGGCGGAGAGAGTGTATGTGGTGGGATACAGGGCTTCTGCCACGCTGGCCTACCATTTTGGATATCTGCTCAAAAAAATACGGAAGAACGTTTTTATTGATACCAATTTGTCCTGGGAACTCACGGATATGATGAACGAGGCGGATAAGTCCACCTTACTATTCGTCATAGGGTTTCCGCGTTATCCGAGAAGGACAATAGAAATTCTCCAATACGCAAAAAAATGCAAGATGAAGACCATCGGGCTCAGTGATACTCCCAGATCACCGATCGTCACCCTTGCGGATGATTATGTCATCGTGGATATCGAGGGCGTTTCATTCATCGACCCTTTTGCCCATATCATTGTTCTTCTAGGTGCGCTGGTCCATGAGATCGCCTTTCTGGATAACCAGGAGGCGATGGAGCGTCTTTCACAATTCGATGAAGGGGTCGCGAGAACCAATGAATTCTATTCGGTCGAGGCTTCCGAAGAGAATCTGCAGTATCGATTTGATGGCCCTCAGGTTACATCGCTGTGGCCCCGGAAAGGGGCAGCGTGAAGAGAGTGTTACTGAAGCCTGAACAACCTGAATACTTACAAGAGAGGGAAAAATGGGTCTTGACGAAAAAATAATCACACAGGTTGTAGAGAAAGTTGTGCAAAGATTGATGGAACAGCAGGCTGACACCGCTGGCTCAGAGAACAAGATTTCGAACAAAGAACCGGATATCAAAGATGGGGTGTTCCGGGATATGGAAGATGCCATCAGAGGGGCTGAAGAGGCGCAGAAAGAACTAATTGCCCTACCTCTCTCCGTGCGTGAAGAAGTTATCCAGGCTATACGAAACACGGGACTGGCCAATGCCGAGAGGTACGCACAGGAGGAATACGAGGAGACAGGTCTTGGGTCGGCCGGAGACAACCTGAAAAAAATCCACTCTTCCTGCCAGGTCATGGGCATGGAAGATCTGGCTCCTGAAGTCTACACCGGTGATAAAGGGCTGACGGTCATCGAAAGAATTCCCATTGGCGTGATTGCATCTGTCAATCCGGTGACGAATGGCGTTCCCACCATCCTCTTTAACGGGATCATGATGCTGGCAGGCGGCAACACGGTGATCAACAATCCCCACCCAAAGACAAAGGGATCCTCGGCCGGGGCTATTCGAGATCTCAATAAGGCAATCGTGGATGCGGGCGGTCCGCCCAATTGTATCTGCTGTCTCGAAGAACCTTCTGTCCCGTCTGCCCAGAAACTCATGACTCATCCCAATGTCGGCCTCATTGCCGTTACCGGGGGCCATGGTGTGGTTGCGTTTGCATCCAACACCGGGAAAAGGGTGATAGCGGGCGGGCCGGGAAACCCTCCGGTGGTGGTTGATGAAACAGCGGACCTGGACAGGGCGGCGAGATGTATTATCGAGGGGGCCTCTTTTTCCAATTGCATGGCCTGTGCAAGCGAAAAGGAAATTTTTGTGGTGGATTCGGTGGCGGATCAGCTGAAGGAGCATTTGAAGCTTTATGGCGCCTATGAGATCACCCGGGACCAGGGAAGGGAACTGGTCAAACATATTTTCAAAGAAATCAAGGAACCGGGCACACCGGGTGTCATCAACATGGACTACATCGGGAAAACTCCGAGTTTTATCCTCAAGTCCATTGGGTTGGATGTGGACTCAACTGCGAAGATTGTCATCCTTGAAACAGACAAGGATCATCCTCTGGTATGGACCGAGCAGATCATGCCGGTTCTGCCCCTGGTGCGATGCCGGAATGCGGATGAGGCTATCACGTGGGCCATTGCGGCGGAGCAAGGCAACGGGCATACCATGGCGATCCATTCAAACGACCTGAACAATATCCGAAAAATGGCCTCCAGGGCCAGGTGCGCGGCATTTGTGAAAAACGGGTCCTGCGGCCTGGCCAGCGTTGGGGTATCAGGCGAAGGCTTTACCTCTTTTCATATTGCAACCAACGGAGAAGGCCACACGCGGCCGAGGATGTTTACCCTCATAAGGCGTTGTGTTATGACGGATGATTTCAGGTACCGTTATGGTGACAACACCGATGAACCCTGAACCTACCCAGGAGATGATGGCAATGGACCTTTTAAGAAGGGATAACTTTTCATCCGGTGCGCCATTTGAAGAGAAGGTTGGATATAGCCGGGCGGTGAAAGTCGGTAACATGGTTTTTGTAGGGGGGACCACATCAACCAATTCCGAAGGCGTGGTGGAAGGTGCAGGTGATGCCTACCTCCAGACGAAGATCATCCTTCAAAAGATAGAAGATGCACTTTCCCGTGCAGGAGCCAAGGTTTCGGAGGTGGTGCGGGTCCGCTTCTATGTAACCGACATCAGCAAAGGCCAAGAGTACCTGCGGGCGTACTCTGAATGGTACAGAGACGTGAAACCGGTGATTACCATGGCGGAGGTGAAGGGCCTTGCAAGGGCCGAACACCTGGTGGAAATAGAGGCTGAAGCCATCATTGGATCTTATCGGGTCTCAGGACACTGATAGTTGGCTCTTTTATTGAAAAATAGATAATAATATCAGCAAGATGAATCAAACATTCGGGTAAGAAAATAATGCGAAAGCCCTTGAAAATGATTTTATGAGGCCCCCAAAGAAGTGCAAACACTTCTTTGGGGGCCTCTTGGTTTGGGAAAGGGAAAGCAAGAGCGAGTGGGTTTTTATGAAAAATATTGGAAAAGAGGGGGACATGTATGGATGCCGATCTGATTATGAAAAACGCTAAAGTCATTACGGTTGATAAAGACTTTTCTATTAAGCAGGCCGTGGCAGTCAGGGAGGGAAAAATTGTGGCTGTCGGGACAAACGATGAGATTGGACAGTTCATTAGCCCCAAAAGTCGGAT
>QMLQ01000059.1 GCA_003646815.1 Deltaproteobacteria bacterium
ATAACGCCCTAAAAAACTTACTATGGGAAAAAAACTTTCAGGGGAAATATCCATGGTCAGCACACATCCTGCACCTTCGCGGCATGAAAGGAGGGGTAGCAGAAAACCAATAGAGGAAATAAAACTCCAGGACAGGTTGAGCCTTATCAGCCTGATTGATGAAGGAATGCGGACCGGCGCAGCCCAATTTCCCATGGTGGCCGATCTCTTCAACAACCTCTGGGACCTGGTGACTAAGACCGCACGCGGGAGCAGAATCGATCCACTGAAACCCGAAGATACCCGCAACGGCTTTCGTGTCTTTGAAATCAATGCGGAGACTGGGGAAAATCTCGGGCGCCTGAACATGCTTTACCTGAAAAAATCAATTCCCTGTTATTATCTCGTTTACGTGGAGGTTGCTTCTCCCTTTAGAAGAAAAGGCCTCGGCCACCGAATCCTCGATTATTTCAGAGATTTTCTGATCAGGAAATCCGCAGTGGGAATACTGGATAATATCATTCCCGAAGAAGACCCCACGTACACCATCTACTTCAAACATGCCTGGGAACCGGTCGATGCCATCATCGGTGAAAGGCCTTCCAACGGGGAAACCAACTACATGGTTTACATTCCCCCCAAGTTTCAGGGCAGGGATCTGCGGGAGCCTTTTTTGAAAATTCTTTACCATTTGGACCGGAAAAGGGCCTCCATAGATATGCGAGACAATGAAATGATGGTCCAATCAACCATTACCGAGTTCAAGGACATCTATTCTGCCTTACTAACTTATTTCGACAGAGATCTCAGTGCAGGCAAAAGAACCCCTTTCATGAGATTCATGTTCACCCGACTGGTGACCAAGTTTATCGCTTTTAGACGCCGGATTGCCGATCTCGTTGGATATACGGGGGGTGATTCTCTTGAACAAATGGTCCTTGACCCACAAATCTCCATTCTTCCAGCCCAATCTTATTCCCCGTCTACACTCCAGGGGACTGCCTCTTTTGTGGCGGGCGACACCCGGCTTTGGGAAGCGACACCGCTGGAACTCAAAAAGAATCCCGCGCAGTTCATCCAGGGCCTCCCCAACTACCGCAGGCCAAGCCTGCTGACCTGGTTGAAGGAAAAGGGAAAACCCTATGATGAACCACTCACTATCGGTGAGCTCCTGGACATCGGTTTTGACCCTACAAGGCTCAAAGAAATAACCATGGCTGGTGAAGAGTATATTTTTGAACGTGTTCAGGCCAGGCAGCTCACAGAGATCCTCATGAAAAAAGAACTCCTTGAGCGACTGGGCAAAGAGCTCTCCGGAACCAAAGTGAGAAATGCTCGCCTGAGGGTGAACCCTCCCATTCTGATCGTAAGAGACCGGGGCAACGGGTATGTCTTTCGAGAAAAAATCCCTGCAATCCACTGGGAAGAGGCAATGGAACAGATTCAGGCTATGGACTCCCTCAGACAAATGAACAATTCCATGAATATCAAGAGCCTGCTTCTTTCAACGGTACGTGAAACCGGCAGGATTCTGGAAACGCTCCTCGACGGTGATGAGCGCACGCTCCTCGACCGGATGGCCTATTTTGTCTCCTGGGATATTCCATCCAACCGGCCCGGCCTGGTAATTGATTTCACGAGCCTTTACGTGGAGTCTGTCTGGCTCGCTTAAAAGTCGAGGGGAGGTTGCTCCCAATGGACCAGGGGGCAATCGGTGCAGAGGGGTTTCCTTTTGCAGTATTCCTTGCCGGTCCGCACGATCAAGGCATGCAATTCATTGAAAAGATGTGCATCCTCAGGGAGGTTGTCCACGAACATCTCCTGCAGCTCATGGTAATCCACCTGCTCGTCTGCCATTCCGTGACGAAGGAGAATACGATGGGTATAGGCATCCACCACAAATACGGCCCGTTCCAGTGAATAGAGAAGGATGCTGTCGGCTGTTTCCGGACCAATGCCGTTCACTGCGAGCAGCTGTTCCCGCAGGTTCTCTGTCTCTTCCCCGGCAAGTTGGGCCAGCGACCCATCATAGCGCTCCACAAGAAATCGAATCAGATTCTTCAGTCTCTTTGTCTTGACATTGAAATATCCCGCCGGTCGGATCTCCTTGGCCAGGTCGTCAGGGGAAATGGTATACAGTGCCTCTACAGAGAGGAGCCCGTGTTCCTTGAGATTGCGTATCGCCTTCTCCACGTTCGCCCAATTGGTGTTCTGAGTGAGGACGGCCCCGACCATGATCTCAAGCCTGGTCTCTCCCGGCCACCAGTCCTGGGAGCCGAAGTGATCCAGGAGGAGACGGTACATCCCGATGAGCGTTCGGCCCGTTTGGCTTTGCACGATGAGTTCGGACAAAACATCCCCTTTCTATTCGCTTGACAGGGCTGCTACAATACCTTAGATTTGGCTTCCATGTCAAACACGGCGCGTGTTTTGCGTTATAGAAGACAACAACGGGATATCACTTATTGCCGCCCAGTATCAGGCACCACGGGTTGCTCTAGAACAAGCACGGATGGAAATGGCAAACTCTTCGAAAAACAAACTAACAAAAACCAGGAATATCGGCATTATAGCCCATATCGACGCCGGCAAAACCACGGTGACGGAACGGATCCTCTATTATACCGGCCGCGTCCACAAAATGGGAGAAGTTCATAACGGTGAGGCAACTATGGACTGGATGCTCGAGGAAAAGGAAAGGGGCATCACCATCACCTCAGCCGTGACATCCTGCGAATGGAAAGCGCACACCATTAATATCATTGACACTCCCGGCCATGTGGATTTTACCATTGAAGTTGAACGTGCATTGCGTGTCCTGGACGGCGCTATCGGCGTTTTCTGCGCCGTAGGCGGCGTTGAGCCTCAGTCCGAGACAGTCTGGCACCAGGCGGATCGCTACCATGTCCCGAAAATAGCATTTGTGAACAAGTTGGATCGTGTCGGGGCGGATTTTTTCAAGGTTATTGAAAGCCTGCGGGAAAAACTGGGGGCTGTTCCCCTGGTCATGCAGATACCGTGGGGAGCTGAGGATCAATTCCAGGGAGTAATTGACCTCATTCGTATGAAGGCGATCGTCTGGGAGGATGAAACACTGGGTGCCAGCTATGAGGAAGTTCCCATTCCTGATGATCTCCTGCAAACCGCATCCCAGTACCGGGAGGAAATCCTGGAAACCCTGGCTGAAAAAAACGACCTGATCATGGAAAAATACCTCGCCGAGGAGGAAATCGGGATTGCAGAACTCAAGGCGGCTATTCGGGATGCCACGGTAAACCTGGAGCTCACTCCGGTCTTTTGCGGGAGCGCCCTGCGGAACAAGGGTATTCAACCCCTTCTTGATGCCATCACGGACTACCTGCCCGCTCCCCCGGATATTCCCGCCATAACCGGCCACGTCCCGGACACGGGGAAAGCAGAGACACGCCCCCCTGATCCCACCGCACCGTTTTCCGCCCTTGCATTCAAGGTCATGATGGACCAGGGAAGAAAGATGACCTATCTCAGGATATACTCCGGCGCCATAGACGTTGGTAAACCGGTGTACAATTCAACTAAAGGAATCACGGAGAAGCTCTCCCGGCTCCTGCGCATGCACTCCAATAAAAGAGAACGCGTCAACAGTGCATCTGCAGGTGACCTGATCGCGGCCATGGGACTGAAACAGACCGCCACGGGCGATACCCTCTGCGCTGAAGATTCTCCGATCCTGCTTGAACCCATCCAGTTCAGGGAACCCGTCATCACCATGGCAGTTGAACCCAAACGTGTTCAGGACCAGGACAAGCTCGTGGAAGTCCTGAAAAAACTCTCTGACGAAGACCCAACCTTCAGGTACAAAATTGATGAAGAAACGGGTCAGACCGTCATTTCCGGCATGGGAGAACTCCACCTAGAAATACTTGTGGGACGAATGAAAAGAGAGTTTTCAGTTGACACCAACCAGGGAAAGCCCCAGGTAGTTTATCGGGAAACCATCAGTAAGACCGTTTCTCACGAGGAGGTTTTTAATCGGGAGCTCGGCGGACAGCAGCATTTTGCAGGCGTGGTGATTGAAGTGGCGCCGCAACCCCGGGGCGGTGGCAACCGCTTCCTGAATCAATGCAATAATCCCGATCTTCCCGAAGAGTTCCTGGCCGCCATCCGGGAAGGAGTTCTTGAATCCGAGAACAGCGGAGTGCTGATGGGATACCCTGTTATCGACATCCAAACAACCCTTCTCGATGCACAAATAAAAGAATCCCTTTCAGATGTCATGGCATTCAAGGTTGCCGCTGCAATGGCATTCAAAAAGGCCTGCAGTGAGGCAAATCCACTCCTCCTGGAACCTATCATGAGAGCCGAGGTGATCGTCCCCGAGGAATTCATGGGGGAGGTGATCGGTGACCTGAACGCCAGAAAAGGAAAAATTGAACAGATAGCCAGCAAGGGCCCAATCCAGCTGATCACAGCCAGTGTCCCCTTATCGAAGATGTTCGGGTACTCCACCGCACTTCGCTCCGTGTCCCAGGGAAGGGGCACGTTTACCATGCAGTTCAGCCACTACGACGAGGCATAATCGTCCCTGCTCACCCCATCGCCCCCGCGTAATTTACCGGTTAAAAAGCGGTTTCCTTTTTTCCAGGAATGCAGCCACTCCTTCGCGCCCGTTGGGATGAACAGCGCACCGCGACAGTGCATGGCGCTCCCTTTCCAATGTCACCTCCAGCGGGGTATCAAAGGAGTCAGCAATAAGCTTTTTTGACGCGGCAAAGGAACTGAGGGGCATTTTCCCCAGGTCTTCCAGGAATGCCAGGGAACGCGCCAGGCTTTCCCCGTCGCTCACAACCTCGGTCACCAGCCCCCAGGAAAGGGCCTGTTCCGCTGAGATGACCCGGTCAAAGGCTGCAATTTCGAGCGCCCTTGCAGAACCCACCAGCCTCGGGAGAGAGTAGGTGCCGCCTCCATCAATGCTCAGCCCGTTACTGGTGTACCCCTGTTTCAAGACAGCCGATTCTTCCATGATCCTGAAATCACAAGCCAGGGCCAGAGAGAACCCGCCCCCTGCAGCAAGCCCGTTGATGGCGGCCACCACCGGCTTTTCCATTCTTTTTATCTCCAGGATAGCCTGGTGGTAACGCGCCGCCAGTTCATGAAAGGCCGGATCCGGATCGCCGTCGTACCCGGCCAGCCACCGCAGGTCTCCTCCGGCGCAAAAGGCTTTCCCCTCACCCGTGAGAGCGATTCCCTTAACCCCAGGGTCCGGAGCCATCCTGACCAGGTTTCCAGCCAGGGTGCCGATCATCTCCAGGTCGAAGGAGTTAAAAGCCTTCGGCCGGGCAAGAGTTATTACGGCGAGTCCGGAATCAATTTTCACCTTTATGGTATCTGACATCTTTTCCCCCTCTCAAGAAGCACAATCCAATGTTAGCATAATCCCATTGACCATTGGTCCGGATTTATATATACTATTGCCCACTGTTTCCAGATGTATTTCCCGGTTCCTGCAACGCTGGAAATGAGAAAGTTGAGAAATGACATCATTGAAGCCACATCTTGTTGACACCTACAACCGCCACCTCAATTACCTCCGCGTATCCATCACGGACCGGTGCAACCTGTCCTGTATTTACTGCAAGCCGGATCGGTGTGTACCCAAGCTCGAACATAAAGATATTCTTTCCTACGAGGAAATCCTGCGCCTGATGGATATCGTCATCCCCCTCGGCATTACCAAGGTGCGCCTGACCGGAGGCGAACCCCTGGTGAGGCAAGGTGTGTGCGATTTCATCTCCCGATTGGCGGTCCTTGATGGACTCAAAGATGTTTCCCTCACCACCAACGGGATCTTCCTGAAAGATAAGCTGAAACGGATCAAGGAAGCAGGAATCCGGAGGCTGAATGTGAGCCTGGACAGCCTTGACCCAAAAAAATATGAGCAAATTACCGGAGTTGACGGGTTTCAAAAAGTGTGGGAAGGGCTTGAAATGGCCCGAGAGATGGGGTTCGATCCCATCAAGGTCAACGTGGTGGTTATGCGCAGTATTAACGACAATGAACTCCTGGATTTTGCCCGTCTTACCTTTCAATACCCCTATCACGTCAGATTCATTGAATATATGCCCATCGGCGTAAACGAATCGGATCACTTTTTCAAGTATATGCCGACCTCACTTCTCCAGGAGAAAATCAACGCATACCGCAAGTTGATTCCTGTCCCAAGAGGCCCCAATGACGGCCCTTCGCAGCGTTTCAGATTTGAAAAAAGCCTGGGAGAAATCGGCTTTATAAGCCCCATGAGCCATCACTTCTGCCGTACCTGCAACCGGCTGCGGCTCACGGCCAGCGGAAAATTGCGTCCTTGCCTTTTGTCCAACCGGGAAATCGACATCAGGGGACCGCTGCGGAGCGGTGCTTCAGACCATGAGCTTGCCGACATATTCAGGAAAGCCGCCCTCAGCAAAGAGGCCGAACACCACCTCACTCCTGAGCATCCATTGGGAAAGATAAGCCAGATGTCATCCATCGGCGGGTAATCAACTTCGCGGGATGCCTTCTTCGCTCCAGTTCCGTTGGCGGTAATACTCCTTCAGCGAATTCTCAAATACCCCGCGATCAAGGGTCTCCCGGTGTTCTCCAACCGGCTCTTCGAAAAACCGTTCCGGCAACCGGTCATCAGCCACAGACAACCCTTCCCGGACATTAAACATGCGCGTGGCATCCACCACGGATGACGTTATCTTCCTCAAGGCTTCCTGGTCCAGCTCCAAACCGGTCGTCACCGAAATGATCCTGGATAGTTCCTCCCAGGGATAGAGGTCCCGGTAGAACCTGCACACAATAAGCATATCGTGAAGCACGAGCCGGTCCTCAAAGTCCAGAAACACCTCCACCTGCTCTTCAATGCTCTTTCCGTCAAGCATGCCGGTTACTTCTGCCTTGTAAAAGGTTGCCCGCAGGTGACAGGCGCCCCGGGGTGATGTGGCGTAGGCAAGACCCATGCCCTTCAATCCTCTCGGGTCATAGCCCGCAGGCTCGAGCCCCTTTACGTGAATGGCCACGTCCTCCATATCCCACTTGCGAGCCGCGTAGCGGATACCTTTTGAAAGAACCGCACCGAGGCCGTGTACCCTTGCAATATCCTGTAACAGCGACGCCGCCGCATCAGGGTCGCCATAGGGAACCTTTTCGGGGATTTTACCCATCTCGGACGCCTCCATGGCAAAGGCGCACAGGTTTCCCGCGCTGATGGTATCAATTCCCAGTCGGTCGCATACATCATTCAAATAGGCGATCTCCCGCAGGTCCTTAATAAGGCAAAGGCCCCCGAATGCGTAGATAGTCTCATATTCAGGGCCCTCGATGGTGAGCCCCTTGTGCCGCCCGTCGTGCACCTTGGAGAGTTTGCCGCACGCCATGAAACACCGGGCACATGCCTTGGGACTCGGCTGCAGCTGGTCCTGCATGCGCTCCGCGCTCAGGTGTTCCCACCCTTCGAGCGACCCTTCGCGCCAGTACCTGGTGGGAAACGCGCAAAGGGAATTGGTCAGGCCAACCATCATGGGCGTCCCGAAGTTCCGGTACGCTTCCACTCCTTTATTTCCCTTGCCCGCCGTCATGATCTCTTTGACAAACTTGTCAAGCCCTTCAGGATCAGCCACCTGCCTTCGCTGTTCCCCGTAAAAAACCAGCGCCTTGACATTCTTGGCCCCCAGTACGGCTCCCACGCCCGTCCTCCCGGCGGAACGCCAGTAATTGTTCTCCACCACCGCAAAGGTAACCTTATTCTCTCCTGCCGGGCCGATGGAAAGAATGCCGCACTTTGGAATTCCCAGTTCATCCTTCACTCTGTCTTCCGTTTCGTACGTGTCCCTGCCCCAGAGGTGCTGCGCGTCGTGGAATGTCACCCCCTGGTCACTGATCTCAAGATACACCGGCACATGGCAACCGCCTTTCAGCACAAAGGCATCATACCCGCACCTGCTCATGTGTTCGGCCACATGACCGCCTGAATAGGATTCCGAGAACAACCCTGTCTGGGGTGACTTGGTAAAAAGGCCATACCTACTGGAGCCATGGATCCGGGTGTCGCTGACAGGGCCCAGGGCAAGGATGACCAGGTTGTCAGGAGAAAGGGGATCTACTCCCACGGGATTTTTCTCCAGGAGCAGATGCGTGGCAAGGCCTTTTCCCCCCAGCGTCTCTTGGAGGGTACTGTCCACAATATCTTCCGCGTGAAATGTCCTTTCCACCAAATCGATCCATAACACCTTGTTGAAAAAACCTTTCATACTATTGTCCCTCGTCTCTCAATTTATCGCTGAGACCCTTTTTGTAAATCTTGCCTGAACCCGTGCGAGGCAATGATGGAAGGAATTCCACTGATTTTGGCGCCTTGTACCGGGCAAGGTCCTTTTTGCAAAAATCAATAAGTTCTTTTGCAGAGACAGCCATGCCGTTTTTCAGAACCACGCATGCGTGAACCGCCTCGCCCCATTTCTCGTCGGGGACGCCGATGACTGCAGCCTCAAGCACCGCTGGATGGCTGTAAAGGACATTTTCCACCTCAGTGGAATAGACATTTTCCCCCCCCGTGACGATCATGTCCTTTTTCCTGTCCACGATATTTACATATCCCTGGCTGTCTACCACAGCAAGGTCCCCCGTGTAAAGCCACCCGTTTCTGATGCTCTTTTCTGTTTCTTCCGGAAGATGCCAGTACCCGGGTGTCACACTCTCACCCCGCACCACAATTTCTCCCACCTCTTTCCCATCCCATGCCACTTCCCGACCGTCATCCCTGAGCACCTTGAGATCCACGAACAATACAGGCCTTCCGGTTGCCGCCTTGAACCTGAAACGGTCCTCCTCGGGGCGCGACTTCAGGAAATCTTTCAAGAGAGACATGGTCAAATAGGGGCTGGTCTCGGTCATCCCGTAGGTCTGCACATAGTCGCATCCGAATGCATCCATGATCTTCCTCACCACCTCGGGAGCGATAGGAGCGCCGCCACTGAGCATGACCCGCAGGGACGGAAATGTTGCTTGTTGTATGGCCGGATCGTTAACCATCAGATTAAGCATGGTGGGAATCATGTTGGTGAGGGTGACCTGATCCCGCTGCATGACTTCTATTACCTGCGCTGAATTGAACTCGGGGATCATCACGTGGGTGCCCCCGACCCAGGTGACCGCCCAGGTAGCCCAGGCATCTGCCAGGTGAAACATTGGTGCTGCATGCAGCCAGACATCTTCATCCGTCATCTTGAGTTCCGCAATGGTCCCCAGGGAATGATATGCCACGTTCCGGTGGGTCAGGATCACCCCTTTCTGCCGGCCCGTGGTCCCGCTCGTGTAGTAGAGCTGGGCCACATCATCCTCTTCTATCTCCACCTCTTCAGGCGAATCCGTCCCTGATTCAATAAGAACTTCGACACTCGTTTCCCCTCCAGGAACAGCCTCTTTCTCAGTCCAGAAAACCGTGACAGGTACACTGAGCCTCTCGACCGCTTCCTTGAGAACAGGGTAAAACCGGGGCTGCCCGATCACCGCCCGAGCCCCCGTATCCTCCAGGATGAAGCCAATTTCCCGGGCCGAGAGACGGTAATTCAAGGGACACAGGATTGCGCCAATGACCGCCGCCGCGAAATAGGTCTCAAGAAAATAGTGGCAATTCTGGTGGCATATGGCCACCCGGTCACCTTTTCCAATGCCTTCGCGCTGCAAGCCTGCGGCAAGCCGTAAAACCCTTTGCGTAAACTCCCGGTACGTAAACCGGTCTTCACCGCACACCACACCGATCTTCTCCGTGTACAAGCGGTTCACCCGCTCAAGCAATGACCCCAGATTCATGCGTTCTTGCCCATCCTACCCAGTTAATTTGCTTAAGCCCTCGTCAAGGATGGCGAGGCCCTTCTCCAACTGCCCTTTCTCAATGGAAAGGGGCATAAGCGTCCGAATGACATTCCCGAAATTCCCGCAAGAAAGGAGGATCAGTCCCTTTTCAAACGCAAGCTGAACCAGTTTCTTTGCCTCGTCCGCAGCCGGTTCTTTGGTCTCCCGATCCTTCACCAGTTCCAGGGCCAGCATGGGACCCAGGCCCCGCACCTCGCCGATAATGTCATATTTTTCCTTGAGCTGGTCAAAGGCAAGGCGCACTTCCTGCCCCAGTTTTTTCCCTTTTTCAACCAGGTCCTCTTCTTCAAGAGTTTCAAAGACCGCCCGGGCAGCCACGCACGATAACGGGTTGCCGCCATACGTTCCGCCCAGGCCTCCCACGTGAGGAGCATCCATGATTTCGCTCTTTCCCGTGACAGCACTCAGGGGCATGCCCGCGGCCAGGGATTTTGCGGAAAGAATTATGTCCGGTTCAACGTCAAAATACTCCGAGGCGAAAAGATAGCCAGTCCTCCCCATGCCCGACTGGATTTCATCCATGATGAAGACAATCCCGTTTTCCTCGCAGATCTTCTTCACCCTTCTGAAGTAATCCCTGGGCGGGACGATGAACCCGCCTTCCCCCTGGACCGGTTCCGCGATCACCGCGGCCACCTGGTCTCCTGACACCTGGTTTACAAAAAACTCATTGAGGGCATCAGCACAGCGAAGGTTGCATCCGGGATAGGTTTCCCCATAAGGGCACCGGTAACAGTAGGCAAAGGGCATCCGGTACACTTCAGGGGCAAAAGGACCAAAACCCCATTTGTATGGCTTCACCTTGCTGGTGAGTGTCATCCCAAGCAGGGTCCTCCCGTGAAAGGCGTTTTCAAAGCCGATGACTGCGGACCGTTTCGTGTAGTAGCGGGCAATCTTGACTCCATTTTCCACGGCCTCGGCCCCGCTGTTTGCAAACATGGTCATTTTGGGAAAGGCACCCGGCGTCACCTCGTTGAGCTTTTTCGCGAGATCAATGTACGGCTCATACATGACCACGTGAAAGCAAGTGTGAATATAGTTTTCCGCCTGCTCCCGTATGGCATCCACCACCTTCCGGGCGCAGTGACCCACATTCTCCACCCCTATCCCGCCGGCAAAGTCAATATATTCTTTCCCTTCCACGTCCCTGATGATCGCCCCTTCAGCTTTCTCCACAAATAAGGGCAGGATGTTAAACACCCCCCTGGGCACATGTTTTTCGCGCAATTGTCGCAATGCCTCGGAATTTTTCATTTTGACCTCCCTATTGACAATACAATCCACCGGTTCATTATATTTATGTCATTATCGGTCTAAATTAATCAGACCGTTATTTTGTTTTGTTGAAAATACAAGCCAGTACAATAGGCGTTAAGTCTCAAGTGAGATCCTTCTCTTGAAGCATTTGACAGTAGATGGAAGCGATCGTACTGCTTGGCGTATCAAAACTTATTTTCTGTAAAGCCAAAATAGGGTGCCAACTATTGAAAAACGACCTGAGGGACATGATTCTTTAATCACTAATTTGGTAACACGCCATTATATTTTCAAAAAATACCAGATCCACATAATCAGATATCCCATAAATTCTTAGCTGGCTCTCAAAAGGTAGTTGGGAAGTAAGCGATGACGTCTTCTCTTGTCTTCCTCATACTCAAAAGAGTTTCAAATCACGTGATACGAAGTAGGCTCGCTTTGAACTCTTTCAAATTCAGCGAAAAACTAATCGTCGTCTTCGCCCACATTGTTTTCTGCTGCGTTTTCACCCCCCTCAGGGTGCATCGCTTTTGTAAAGCCAGAAATATCTCCACCACTAATGCCGATATCCTTCAAAATAGCATCAAGCAAAGGTGCTTGGCCTCGATAACGCAAAGCACTATTAACCAATTGATCCGCTAAGCTACTATTGATTGTTCCCCCAGATCCAGACTCCGGAGACACGCTCCCGGCGGAAGGATTAAGCCCTTCAACATGGAATATCTTAATTGCATCGATCGCTTCCATTGGCTTCACGCTCTCGCGAATAATATCTTTTAAATGCTGAATGATTGCCATTTTTACTCGCATGGCAATGACATCCTGATTCAGAACACTTTCAGCCTCATTAAGGGCGCGTGTGCCAGCAGCATCCACTGAATAGCGCTTTTCTGCACTCTCCGCTCGAACCGATTCAGCCTCAGCTTCGGCCTCGGCAAGCACTTTCGCCTTATCGGCTTCTCCTTTAGAAATAATTCTGGTGGCTTCTGCCTGCTCAGCTGCCGCTTTTTTCCTCGCTTCAGCCTGAGTAATAATTTCGATCGCTTCACACTCTGCTCTTTTGCGTGATTCTACCAACTCCAGTATTTTTTGACGCTCAGCCACTTCCATTTGTCTTGCTGTGGTTATCTGTTCTTCTGTTTTGACTGCTGACAACCGGGCCTTATTAGCTTCTGCCTCACTTGCTGACTGTTCTTTAGACTTAGCGGAAACCGCAATTTTCCGATCTTGATCAGCTAGAGCAATATTTCTCTTTCGCTCAATATCTGCCACCTCAATGGAAGTTTCTCTAGCTATTTCTTTCTCTTTAACCAAAAGTTCCTTAGCTATACGTTCTTCTTCGATACTCTTTTCCGCTGCTATCTTTGCTTGATCAGTCTGCTTTTTTGCCATGATTTCTGCTTCTAAAGCCTCTCGTTCCAACGCTATCTGTGAGATCTTGATCGCTTTTTCCTTCTCGAGCTCTTTTTCCCTCAACAAAAAATCTCTTGCTATGCGCTCTTCTTCAATACTCTTTTCCGCTGCTATCTTTGCTTGATCAATCTGTTGTTTGGCGGCGATTTCTACCTCTTTCGCGTCACGCTCTTTGGAAACTTGCTCTGAGGCAATGACGGACTGCTGTTGAGCATGCTTGACCTGAATTTCACGCTGCTGTTCTAACCGGGCAAATTCTTCCTCCTTCGCCAAATCGAGCTTGTGCCTTTCGGCATCAAGATCTTTGGTGCGCATTGCCACCTCAGTATCCCTCTCAACTTCGTTCCGACGCCTCATACGGGCCTGAATAACTTCAGTCAGTGCCGTCAGGCCCTGGGCATCAAAAGCATTTTGGGGGTTAAAATAACTCTGATCGGTTTGATCCATAGCACTCAATGAGACCGAGACAAGTTCCAATCCATTTTTCAATAGATCCTCTTTTACGAGTGCTTTGACTTTCCTTGCAAATTCGGCCCGCTTTTCATGTAATTCATCCATTTTCATTTCAGCAGCTACAGCCCTCAATGCATCGATAAAACGACCCTCTACGAGCTCATGAAGCAACTTCGCATCGGTCGTCCTACGACCGAGGGTTTGGGCGGCGTCCGCAATGGCGTCTTCATTCGGCTTAACCCGCACAAAAAATTCTACATCCACATCAACCCGCATCCGATCTTTGGTGATTAAAGCTTGGTTATTCGCACAAATAACCTCCAATCGAAGCGTATTCATGTTTACGGGAATCACTTCATGAAGCACAGGGATTACTAGAGCACCATTGCTCATCACAACCTTTTGCCCACCAAACCCTGTTCTCACAAATGACATCTCCCGAGAAGCTTTTCGGTAAAATTTTCTCAGAAGAAGCCATAAAAGTACCAAAGCCGCTGCTATACAAATAGCAATCAAAATTACTACTGAAAGCATGGACATCTTAACCCCCTGTTTGCAATCAAATTAATTTTTTGCCAATTTAACAAAAACAATTATATGAAACTTCAATTTTCAATGCACGGGCCAGCTGAAGTCCTTTGAAAAAAGCGTATTACCGAATCGGAAAGATCCCCTTGCGATTTCTTTCTCCCAGCAGGAAATATCAATCCTGTTTGTGATGCAATGTTTGATCACACCAGCGTCTTCTGTTTTGCCTAAGAGGATTGCCCCTACAAGTCTAGGCCCGTCCATTATGAGCCTTCTATAGACATTCCTCTTCTCCTCAGAATAGGTAAGGCCGCCGCCTTTCCAACTCTTATATGCGGTCATTCCCATCGTAGCCGCAGATAAGCCCAATATGGTTGTGATATTTTCTCTATAGTGCATATGGATTTTGGCAGGAATACCCGCCATATTCATCCCTGCAATTTCGCCTTGAGCACAAGCACTGAACCACGTAGCAATGGTTTCCGTATTTCCTGTTATCGTATTTCTGCCTTCAGCCACATCACCGGAAGCATAGATATCTTCCACGTTTGTCCTCATCTGATCGTCCACAAGTATGCCCACGTTTGTTTTCACGTCCGTATTCTCAACGACCTTTATGTTGGGATTAACTCCCTTTCCAACAATTACCATATCTGCAGGCAATGATTCGCCAAAACTGGTGACCACGAAAGTCTGGTCGCCTTTTCTTACAATTCGCTCAACTTGCCTGCCAAAAAGAATGGTGATTCCATGATGTTCGAGCCTTTTCTGAACTATGCTGGCTGCTCCGGAGTCCATCTGTTGGGACAGTACCTGAAATGAGCCCACAACAAGAGTGATCCTTTTCTCCGCCCCTAAAATTGCCTTAATAGTCTGCAGGCTTACGAGGCCGGCACCTATCAACACGATTTTCCGGGCTTTTTCACAGACTGTCTTTATCTTTTCAGCATCAGCTATTGTGCGCAGGGTAAAAACACGCCTGGAAGCATCTTCTTCAAC
>QMLQ01000060.1 GCA_003646815.1 Deltaproteobacteria bacterium
GGAGGGAGTAGAGATGGTGATGCCGGGGGACAATGTTTCGATGGACGTGAGTTTAATTACGCCGATAGCGATGGAGAAGGAGCTCCGGTTTGCGATTCGTGAAGGTGGCAGAACGGTCGGTGCTGGCGTAATCAGCGAGATTATCGAGTAAGAGGAGACAAGTCTGCTATGAGGGATATTGTAACCCTGGCCTGTGAAGCATGTAAAAACAGGAACTACACTACGACAAAGAATAAGAGAAAAACGCCCGATAAACTGGCGTTCAAGAAGTATTGCCCTACGTGCAGGACGCATACCTTGCACAAGGAAACCAAGTAGTGGCTGCCCATGAATGGTTGTTTCGGCCGCTATGGTCGTTTTGCAGGAATGGGACCCCCTGAAATACGGCAAAGTATTCTTGCGGCTGATCTTGCTGTGGCAGGATCGCATAGCTTTAACGCGGACGAACTGCCTTAGTTTGTTTCCATCCATAAATCAGAGATTTCCGGATGGAGCCGTTCGGTGTTAGCATTTAGACGTTAGCTTAATGAATTGTTTTCCTTCTGTTTTTGCTAACAGCTAATAGCGAAGGGATAAAAGCTGCCATTCTCAAATGGCCATTTGTGGAAGGGCAGTAGTGAGTTACAGCCCCGAAATTGAGAGGTTGATTTTTCTAAGGCTCCTCGCAAAACGGTTTATGGGGCGGGCGAGTCATGCTGCCAGGGGTGTGGAAGAACGTGACTGGAAACGGGTGTGAGGAATGCAGGCCAGTAGCTCTAACGGCTAGAGCACCGGACTCCAAATCCGGGTGTTGGGGGTTCGAATCCCTCCTGGCCTGCCATTTTATGTGTGAACGTGCTTGTCAATGATGCTGAAATGGAAGTGATGCAAGGGTACCACACACCGGAGTGAGATGAAGAAAAAGACGAAAAATTCTGCGAAGAGAAAAGAGAAGCGGTCTTCGGCCGGAAACGCGAAGGAAAAACAAAAAACAGGGACGAAGAAAAAGCCGAATTCCAAGAGTGTAGCCAAACCTTCAGCGACCAAAAATCTCCCGAAAAAGGTTCCGGAAAAAAAGAGAGATGAAGGACGTTCCCTTGGGCAATACATTCAAAAGGCCGGACAGTTTCTGCGCGAGTCTAAGATGGAGCTGAAAAAGGTGAAGTGGCCATCGCGAAAGGAATTGCTGACAATGACAGCGGTGGTGATTGTTCTGGTGCTTTTTTGTGCCCTGTATCTCGGCCTTGTGGACTTCGGGTTAATCAAACTCATAAAGAATATTGTAGGATAACAGCTAAAACTGTTTTATAATGACAATTCTGGAGAAGGTGTAAGCGTGGATTTGAAGTGGTACATTGTTCATACATATTCCGGATTTGAGAACAGGGTAAAAAAAACGCTCGAGGAGCGGATAAAGAATCTTGGCCAGGAAGAATTCTTTGGGGAAATCCTTGTTCCCACCGAACAGGTCGTAGAACTTCGGCAGGGCCATAAGAGGACTTCTTCCAGGAAATTTTATCCAGGATATATCCTTGTCCAGATGCACCTGAATGATGACACGTGGCACACGGTACGGAATACCGCAAAGGTAACCGGCTTTGTAGGGGGCGAAATAAAGCCCACACCCATTCCGGACGAGGAAGCTGAGCGAATCATACAGCAGATGCAGGAAGGCGTCAGCAAACCAAAACCGAGATATCAGTTTGAGGAAGGTGATGAGGTGAGGGTAGTCGACGGGCCTTTCAGCAATTTTCAGGGAATTGTTGAAGAAGTAAAACCTGACAAAGAAAAACTGCGCGTACTCATCACCATATTTGGAAGAGCTACGCCGGTGGAACTGGAGTTTATCCAGGTAAACAAGATTTAAATTTATAGAAGAGGACGAAAATGGCAAAAAAAGTAATTGGTTCCGTAAAGTTGCAGGTAAAGGGCGGGCAGGCAAACCCTTCTCCACCTATCGGACCGGCACTTGGCCAGCATGGGGTGAATATCGCTGAATTCTGCAAGGCATTTAATGCCAGGACCCAGGATCAGCAGGGAACAATAATACCTGTTGTCATCACCATTTATGCTGACAGATCTTTTTCATTTATCACAAAGACTCCTCCAGCATCGGTCCTGCTGAAGCAGGCGGCGAAGGTTGCCAAGGGCTCAAGCGAGCCGAATCGTGAAAAGGTAGGCTCGGTGAGCAAGAGCCAGGTAGAAGAGATAGCGAAGATCAAGTTTGAAGATCTGAATGCCCATGATATGAAAGGGGCCATGAAAATCATAGAGGGAACAGCCAGGAGCATGGGCATTACCGTAGCAGAATCATAACGTAGGAAGGACAGGGAACGATGGGCAAAAAGGGTAAAAAATACCGAAATGTCGCTGAAAAAATCGACAGGCTGAAAAGATATACTTTTGAGGAAGCCGTCCAGATGGCTATTGACTCCACGTATGTCAAATTTGATGAAACCGTGGATATGGCCGTCCGTCTGGGCGTAGATCCGCGGCATGCTGACCAGATGGTTCGGGGAACGGTGGTCCTGCCGAATGGGGTGGGCAAGGATGTGCGCGTAGCCGTTTTTGCAAAGGGTGAGAAAGAAAAAGAGGCCCTTGAGGCAGGGGCCGATGTTGTCGGGTCTGATGATCTGGTTGAGAAGATTCAGAAAGGATGGCTCGATTTTGATAAGGCTATCGCTACCCCTGATATGATGGGATCGGTGGGCAAGCTCGGGCGGGTGCTCGGCCCGCGGGGAATGATGCCGAATGCCAAGCTGGGAACGGTGACTTTTGATATTGCCAGAGCGGTCAAGGAGGTCAAGGCCGGGAAGATTGATTTCAGGGTTGAGAAGGCGGGCATCGTCCATGCCCCTGTCGGAAAAATATCTTTCGGGCTTGAAAAGCTTCTGCAAAATATTACGGCCTTCATGGAAACGATCCAGAAATTGAAACCTCCTGCAAGCAAGGGAACCTATCTCAAGGGAATAGCCATTTCAAGTACCATGGGTCCGGGGATTAAGGTTGATCCAGTCTATGTGAAAGATCTGTTAAGCTGACATTTCGATTTTTCCTGACAGCAGGAAGAGACAGGCGCCAGCCGTCAGGGACGTATAAAATTGTCAACCTTCCAAACAGTTGAATAAAGCGACGAGGCTATTTGGGGGCGGGTGTTACGCATTAAGTGATGTTCTATTGATGCAGCCTCTTGAGGTTTGAAGCTGAAGCCCAATGGCTGACAGGGAAACGCTTTGCGTATGCAAAAGAGGGTAATTGAGGCCTGACAGCGCGTGTCAGGTGCAAATTTTGGTCAAAGACAGTAGGTGCCGAAATTCCTTGGGTGTTCCCCAGGGAAACGGGCTTAAAAATGAGATTGCCTGCCGAGACTGAAGAAAACATTTTGAATTTAGTCCACTTCAAGGGTTTCTTAGTCAGCGGTCAGGATGTTTCCTCTCACAGTCGAGCTGTACCACCTCTGCCTTTGACATCATCACAGTCATATGGAGAGGAGGTGAATCATTGAAAAAAAGCGATAAAGAACAATTTGTGGCTGATCTGAATGAGCGGTTAAAGGAGGCCAGGGCTACCTTTTTGGTAGACTACCAGGGCCTCAATGTTGAGAATATGAATCGCTTGAGAGGTGAACTCAGAAAGGCCGAAATCGAGCTGCGGGTTGTCAAGAACCGGCTCATGAAGATTGCCAGCCGGGAAACCGAGACCGAAGTATTGAAAGATGAAATGGTCGGTCCTTCGGCCCTTGCCATCAGTTACGATGATGTTATTGCTCCTGCGAAAACATTCGTGGAGTTTAGCAAGGATTTCAAACAACTGAAGATAAAGTGCGGCCAGATTTCAGGAAAGTTCATGAATGAGGACGGGATCAAACGGTTGGCCGCCCTGCCCAGCAGGGAAGCGCTGTTGGCACAGGTCTTGTCTGCGATGCAGGGAGTCCCGGCCGGTTTTGTGCGGGTGTTGAGCGGGGCTGTTTCTCAGCTTATGAACGTTTTACAGGCCATTGAACAACAAAAAGCAGAACAAAACTAAACATAAGAAGAAAAGGTATGGAGGTTTAAAAGAGTATGGCAGCGAATATCAGTAAAGAAGATGTCATTGAATATATTTCCAATATGACCGTTCTGGAGCTCTCTGAGCTCGTAAAGGAGCTTGAAGAAAAATTCGGCGTGAGCGCGGCTGCACCGGTGGCGGTTGCGGCGGCTCCGGCGGCCCAGGCACAGGAAGAGGCGGCTGAGAAAACCGAGTTCGATGTTGTTTTGACCGGTGTTGGTGACAAGAAGATCCAGGTCATCAAGGTAGTTCGGTCTATTACCGGGCTGGGGCTCAAGGAAGCCAAGGCTCTGGTTGATGGTGCGCCTGGTCCCGTAAAAGAGGGTGTTCCAAAAGATGAGGCTGAAGGGATAAAGACCCAGCTGGAGGAAGCGGGCGCAACAGTGGAGATAAAGTAGCGGTTCTCCCCTTTCATCGCTCATTGCGAAACTGCCGCACCGCGCGGGGGTGCAAGATGAGTGAATTTGGCAGAGAAGATCGAACTGGAGTATTGGAGTTGTGAGAACACGTAACCGAACGTTTTCTTGAGAAACAACATCTCTGTAATGCTTGAGACTATGGATGGGTTTTTTCAAGGCTCCAACACTCCGGTTTTCCATGATTCACAGAAATTCTAAAATACTATTCCCCACTGGGGAGAACGAAGGCCGGGCCATTTGGACCTGGACTTTTTCGAGCAGTTCGTTTCGTGAATATGTTTCGAGTGAACAAGGTCATTGCGAGTGAAAAAAGCAATCTCCAGGGACGTACATGGCCAATGAGATTGCTTTGCCACCTGCGCTCCTCGCAATGACTTTGTATTGGTTTTGGTGAAACGATCTGTACGTAATACATGAGGAGTGGGTTTATGTCAGAAATGGACGGAAGAAGCAAACGTCTCAGGAGAAGTTTCGGGAAGATTCAGAAGGTTATCGGAATCCCGAACCTCATTGAGATGCAGAAACGCTCTTACGCTGATTTTCTACAAAAGGATGTTCCCGCGGAAGAGCGGCTTGATATCGGGTTGCAGGGGGCTTTTCGAAGCGTTTTCCCTATTCATGATTTCAGCGGGACTTCTTCTCTGGAGTTTGTCAGGTACAGCTTCGATAAGGCGAAGTATGATGAAGACGACTGCATGAACAAGGGGATGACATTCGAAGCACCCTTGCGGTTGACCGTTCGCCTTGTGGTATTCGATACCGATGTTGATACCGAGGTAAAGAGTATCAGGGACATAAAGGAGCAGGAGATTTACTTTGGAACGCTCCCCATGATGACCGACCGGGCAACATTTATTGTCAATGGAACCGAAAGAGTTGTGGTAAGTCAGCTCCATCGGTCGCCCGGGGTCTTTTTCGACCACGACAAAGGGAGGACCCATTCTAGCGGCAAGCTGCTCTATTCTGCGAGGATTATCCCCCTCAGGGGTTCCTGGCTTGATTTTGAATTTGACCCGAAGGATATCCTCTATGTTCGCATAGACCGGCGGAGAAAGTTTCCGGTGACCATTCTTCTCAAGGCCATCGGGTATACGACGCGCGAGATATTGGGGCAATTCTACGGCACTGAAGTTATTGGAGTTGGAAAGAAGGGGTGCTGGAGAGAAGCAAAGATAGAAAATCTTTACCAGAAGAGGATTACCAAGGATATAATAGACCCTGAAACCAAGGACGTCCTCGCAAAAAAAGGGGATAAGTATACCAAACGATTGCATAAGATGTTGACAGCAGCAGGGATTTCCAGAATCCCGGTAGAGCTGGAGGACATCGAGGGCAGGGTCGTTGCAGATGATCTTGTGGACCCGGATACGGGGGAAGTCCTGGTGGAGGGCAATCATGTTCTCACCAATGAAGCCCTTGAAAAGATTAAAGAGACAAAAATCTCCGAGATAGAATGTCTCGTCCTGGATGCTCCGGGGGTAAGCACCACTATCAGGGATACCATGCTTCTGGACAAGATAGACAAACCGGATGAGGCGGTGCTGGATATCTACCGGAAGATGCGTCCAAGCAGCCCTCCAACCCAGGAGGTGGCAAATAAATTCTTTAACAACCTCTTTTTCAACATGAATACCTATGATCTCTCAAAGGTGGGGAGACTCAAGGTAAATTATCGTCTGGGCCAGGATGTGCCTCTTGACCAGCGGACTCTTCGGAAAGAAGACATCCTTGAGACCGTGAAGGAATTGATCCGGCTCAAAAACACAGAGGCCATGGTTGACGATATCGATAACCTGGGGAATCGCCGTGTACGGGGCGTGGGGGAGCTTCTGGAAAACCAGTACAGGATCGGTCTGGTGAGGATGGAACGTGCCATAAAGGAACGTATGAGCCTCCAGGAAGTTGAAACACTCATGCCCCATGATCTGATTAATTCCAAGCCGGTTTCTGCAGTTGTGAAGGAATTTTTCGGGACGAGCCAGTTATCCCAGTTCATGGATCAGACAAACCCCCTCTCCGAAGTGACCCACAAGAGACGTTTGAGCGCGCTGGGACCGGGAGGCCTTACAAGGGAACGCGCCGGTTTTGAGGTCCGGGATGTTCATCCCACCCACTATGGCCGGATTTGTCCCATTGAGACGCCGGAGGGACCTAACATCGGTCTCATTGTTTCCCTGAGCACCTATGCACGGGTCAATGAATTCGGTTTTATAGAAACGCCTTACCGGCATGTTGAGAAAGCCAGGGCCACAGGGGAAATTGATTATTTGTCGGCACTTGATGAAAAGGACGATCCTATAGCCCAGGCCAATGCTCCCCTGGATGAAGAAGGGAAGTTCATGAATGAGGAAGCGGCGGTAAGGATCATGGGTGAGGCGGCAAAGATCCCGGTGGAAGAAGTAAAGTACATGGATGTATCCCCGGACCAACTGGTGAGCGTATCATCATCTTTGATCCCATTCCTCGAGCATGATGACGCAAACCGTGCTTTGATGGGGTCAAACATGCAGCGGCAGGCTGTACCTCTCCTTCGGGCAAAAGCCCCCCTCGTAGGAACGGGGATCGAGCAGGTCGTGGCCAGAGACTCCGGTGTTTCGGTGGTTGCCCGACGGGATGGAATCGTTGAAGACGTAGATGCTTCCCGTATCGTGATCCGTTCAACTGGTGATGGACAGGACGACCCTGAAGTGGAGATTTATAAACTGGTCAAGTACAAGAGGTCTAACCAAAACACCTGTTATAATCAAAAACCCATTGTAAAAATAGGGGAAAGCGTCCGCAAGGGACAGATCATCGCTGATGGCCCTGCCACCGAGCTTGGCGAACTTGCCCTTGGACAGAATGTAATGGTGGCCTTCATGTCCTGGGGGGGATACAATTTTGAGGACTCAATCCTGATCAGTGAACGGGTGGTAAAAGAGGATATTTATACCTCCATTCACATTGAAGAATTTGAAGTGGTGTCCAGGGACACGAAACTCGGGAAAGAAGAGATCACCAGAGATATCCCGAATGTGGGGGAGGAAGCACTGCGCAACCTGGATGATGCCGGTATTATAAGAATCGGCGCCGAGGTGAAACCCGGCGATATCCTTGTGGGAAAAATTACCCCGAAAGGCGAGACGCAACTTTCACCCGAGGAGAAACTCCTGAGGGCCATTTTCGGAGACAAGGCCGGGGATGTCAAGGATACCTCGTTGCGGGTTCCTCCCGGTGTCGAAGGTATCGTCATAGACGCAAAGGTTTTCGCAAGAAAAGGGGTTGAAAAAGACTCCAGGAGTCTCGCCATTGAGACAGCGGAATTGGCCAGGCTGGAGAAGGATAAATCCGATGAAATCGAAGTGGTTGGAAGAGCTGCCAAGGAAAAATTAAAGGGTCTCCTGTTGGGGCTTAAATTGAAGACCGAGCTGCGTGATACTACAACGGGGAAACCGCTTCACCGGCCCAAGAAGGAAATCACGGACAGTGTCGTGGACAGCATCCCGTTAGCTGCGTGGGCTAATGCTGATTTAAAGGCCTCCATGGATGTCATTGAACAGGTAGAGACCGTTGTGGAGAAATACAGCGAGAAGATTGAGCGGATCCAGGAGCTTTTTGAGGAGAAGATCGAACGGTTGAGCCTGGGTGATGAGTTGGCACCAGGGGTCATCAAAATGGTCAAGATCTATGTAGCGGTTAAACGGAAGTTGTCTGTGGGTGACAAGATGGCAGGACGTCACGGGAACAAGGGTGTGCTGTCCAGGATCTTGCCCATTGAAGACATGCCCTATTTTGAGGACGGCACCCCGGTGGATATTGTTTTAAACCCCCTTGGAGTGCCCTCGAGAATGAATGTGGGGCAGGTGCTTGAGACACACCTTGGTTGGGCTGCCAAGGAACTGGGCCGGCAAATCGGCGAAATGGTCGAGAAGGTCGGAGATGCAAAGGCGCTGAGGAAAAAATTTAAAGATTTGCTGCCCGAAAAAGAATATGATCTATTTGTGAAGGATGCCACGGAAGAAACGCTCGTAGAGCAGGCCGGTCTCCTGCGTGACGGTATTCCCATGGCAACCCCTGTTTTTGACGGGGCTGAGGAGGATGAAATCATGGATTCTCTCCAGCAGGCCGGGTTACCTATCACAGGACAGACGACCCTGTATGATGGTCGTAGCGGCGAACCGTTCGATCAACAGGTCACCGTGGGAATCATGTATGTGATGAAACTGCACCACCTGGTGGATGACAAGCTGCATGCTCGATCCATAGGGCCCTACTCTCTTGTCACGCAACAGCCGCTGGGAGGGAAGGCCCAATTCGGCGGTCAGCGGTTGGGAGAGATGGAGGTCTGGGCCATGGAAGCATACGGTGCGGCATATGCCCTTCAGGAATTTCTCACCGTCAAGTCGGATGACGTGGCCGGAAGGACCCGGATGTACGAAAGGATCGTAAAAGGAAACAATGTTCTGGAGGCCGGTCTTCCTGAGTCTTTCAAAGTACTCATGAAAGAACTGCAGAGCCTCGGGCTCGAGATTGAATTGTTTGAAGACAGCCAGGCCTAGTACGAGTCGCGAGTCATGAGTGGCGAGTGCTGAGTCCGGGAGCGGCAGTAATCGCTGAAAACAAAGAACCTGTAAAGGATTAAGAAGAAACAAAGGAGAAAGGCATTGGAAGAATTATATAATTTCTTTACCAAGCCGAAGGATCCGTCGAGCTTTAACGCGGTCAGGATATCACTGGCCTCGCCGGAGAAAATAAGGGAATGGTCGTACGGGGAAGTCAAGAAGCCTGAAACGATCAATTACAGGACCTTCAAACCGGAAAGAGACGGCCTCTTCTGTTCAAAGATTTTTGGGCCGATCAAGGATTATGAATGCAACTGCGGTAAATACAAGCGGATGAAACACCGCGGTATTGTATGTGAAAAATGCGGCGTTGAAGTCATTCAATCGAAAGTTCGCCGTGAACGCATGGGGCATATTGAGCTGGCAACTCCGGTTGCGCACATCTGGTTCTTGAAATGTCTCCCTTCCAAGGTGGGAAATCTGCTCGACTTGACCTTGAAGGACCTGGAACGTGTCCTTTATTTTGAAAATTATATTGTGATGGATCCAAAGGACACGCCCCTTGTAAAGGGCAGCCTCCTTTCTGATGAACAATTGTACCGGGCCAAGGAAGAATACGGGGAACGCTTTGAAGCGGGAATTGGCGCGGAAGCCATTAAGCGCATGCTCGGCGAACTTGACCTGGAAGAATTGTCATCGACCCTCAGGGCCGAGATGATGAGTACCAAATCCGAGGCAAAGCGGAAAAAGCTTACAAAACGGTTGAAGGTCATCGATGCATTCAAGGAATCCAAAAACAAACCGGAATGGACCATTCTGGAGGTTATCCCGGTGCTCCCCCCGGAACTGCGGCCCCTCGTCCCCCTTGACGGCGGACGTTTCGCCACCTCCGACCTGAACGATCTCTACCGCAGGGTGATCAATCGGAACAACAGGCTCAAAAGGCTTTTGGAACTGAACGCGCCGGATATTATTGTCAGAAATGAAAAGAGGATGCTCCAGGAAGCTGTTGATGTGCTTTTTGACAACGGCAGACGGGGCAAAGTGGTCACCGGCGCGAACAAGCGGCCGTTCAAGTCCTTGAGTGATATGTTGAAGGGAAAGCAGGGACGGTTTCGCCAGAATCTCCTGGGAAAACGGGTGGATTATTCCGGCCGTTCGGTCATTGTCGTGGGTCCCGATCTTCGACTGCACCAGTGTGGCCTTCCCAAGAAGATGGCCCTGGAGCTGTTCAAACCCTTTGTCTACAATAAGCTGGACGAAAAGGGCCTGGTTACCACCATTAAAAGCGCAAAAAAAATGGTGGAGCGGGAAACGGCCGAGGTATGGGATGCCCTTGACGAAGTGGTAAAAGAATACTGTATCCTGCTGAACAGGGCACCTACGCTTCACCGGCTTGGTATCCAGGCATTTGAGCCCATCCTTATAGAGGGAAAAGCTATTCAGCTGCACCCGTTGGTGTGTACCGCATTTAACGCGGACTTTGACGGGGACCAGATGGCGGTTCACGTGCCCCTTTCCATTGAAGCGCAGATCGAGGCCCGGGTGTTGATGATGTCAACCAACAATATCCTGTCCCCGGCACACGGGGAGCCGATTATTGTGCCCAGCCAGGATATAGTGCTCGGTATCTACTATATGACCCGGGAGAGGCCTTTTTCTAAGGGCGAGGGCAGGCTTTTTTCCAGTATTGATGAAGTGAGGATTGCCCATGATGCAGGGGAATTGGACCTCCATGCGGCCATTAAGGTGAGGATAGATGGAAAAATTACGGATACGACCACGGGAAGAGTACTTCTGTACGAGGCGTTGCCCAAAACTGTTCCTTTTGCATTGATTAATAGGGTCATGAACAAAAAGGAGCTGAGGGGCCTTATCAATGAGTCATATCGGCATGCCGGAATCAAGTCGACAGTCATCCTGGCTGACCGTCTCAAGGATGTAGGCTACAAATATGCTACCCTTTCCGGCATCTCCATTTCCATGAAAGACATGGTGGTCCCTTCCAAGAAGCAGGCTATTCTTGCGCGGGCTGAAAAGGAAGTGAAGAAGATTGATGATCAATATAAGAGCGGGCTCATCACGGATGGTGAGAAATACAATAAGGTTGTAGATATCTGGGCCCAGTCAACGGAAGATGTGGCCGGCGAGATGATGAAGGAGATGGCGGTTGAAGAAGTGGAGGGCCCCGGAAAGAAGAAGAAAAAGGTTCCCAGTTTTAATCCCATTTATATGATGTCGGATTCGGGGTCCAGAGGAAGCAAAGACCAGATGAGACAGTTGGCCGGTATGCGCGGATTGATGGCCAAACCGTCGGGTGAGATTATCGAGACGCCGATTACTTCCAATTTCAGGGAGGGGTTAACGGTTCTCCAGTATTTTATCTCTACTCATGGTGCCAGAAAGGGACTGGCTGATACAGCCTTGAAAACCGCGAATTCAGGGTACCTCACGCGAAGACTGGTTGACGTATCGCAGGATGCCATTATTACGGAGGAAGATTGTGGTACCATTGACGGTATCTGGGTGGACGCCCTCACCGAGGGCGGTGAAATAATCCAGCACGTGGGGGAGAGAATCCTGGGCCGCGTGGCCCTGGAGGATGTCTTTGATCCTATTACCGGCGAAGTGCTCGTGAAGGCAAATGAAGAAATTGACGAGGCAAAGGTTGAAAAGATTGAGCAGGCCGGCCTGGAAAGGGTAAGAATTCGTTCTGTTCTCACCTGTGAATCCAGGCACGGGGTATGTAAGAAGTGCTATGGTCGAGACCTGGCTCACGGGCATGAGGTCAATATCGGCGAGGCCATAGGGATTATTGCGGCACAATCCATCGGAGAACCGGGAACCCAGCTTACCATGCGGACATTCCATATAGGGGGGACCGCAAGCAAGCGGGTGGAACAGACTACTATTAAAGCCAGGAATAACGGGAAAATCAAGTTCATGAACCTCAAAACCGTTGAAAGCGCTGAAGGGTTCCCTATTGCCATGAACCGCAATGGGGAGATCGCGGTGCTTGGCAAGGGCGGCCGAGAGGTTGAGCGATATCCCATCATTTACGGGGCTACGCTCAAGGTAACCGATGGGCAGAAAATCATGAGGGAAGAAGTCCTTGCCGAGTGGGACCCCTTCACCATCCCAATTCTGACCGAGGTGGGTGGCGTGGTAAAATTCGGCGACATTGTTGAAGAACGGACAATGCAGGAAAAAAGAGACAAGGTTACGGGGAAAATAAGCAGGGTTATTGTGGAATCCCGCGATGCGGAGATTCGGCCCCGGATCTCCATAAAAGATGAGGGGGGGAAGACGGCCTCTATCCCGGGAAGCACCCGTGCGAAAGCACGTTACCATCTCCCCGTGGGTGCCATTATTATGGTGAATGAGGGGGAGGAAGTCGGTCCTGGTACCATCCTAGCCAAGATTCCCCGAGAAACTACCAAGACCAAGGATATCACAGGAGGTCTCCCCAGGGTCGCAGAGCTGTTTGAAGTGCGAAAGCCGAAAGAAACGGCGATTATCAGCGAAATTGATGGAGTGGTCTCGTTCGGAAAGTACACCAAGGGCAAGAGAAAGATGACCATTATCCCTGACGTGGGTGATCCGGTGGATTATTTTATCAGTAAGGGCAAGCATGTCAGTGTGCTCGAGGGTGACTATGTGCGGGCTGGCGAACCACTGATGGATGGATCGGTAAATCCCCATGACATCCTGCGGATAAGGGGTATTAAAGAGCTGGCGCGATACCTGGTCGATGAGGTGCAGGAGGTGTACCGGCTCCAGGGAGTCAGGATCAACGACAAGCATATTGAGGTCATTGTGCGGCAGATGCTGCAGCAGGTACGTGTCACCGGTGTTGGGGACTCTCCCTTCCTGCTTGGTGAGCACGTTGAAAAATGGCGGTTTGAAGAGGAAAATCAGCGACTCGCAGCACAGGGAGGGACGCCGGCAACAGCAGAGCCCCTCTTGCTTGGGATTACCAAGGCATCGCTGAGTACGGATAGCTTCATTTCCGCGGCATCATTCCAGGAGACGACCAAGGTTTTATCTGACGCCAGTGTGGCGGGGAAAATTGACTATCTCAAAGGCCTGAAAGAAAATGTCATCATGGGCCGCCTCGTACCGGCCGGAACGGGCGTCAAGGAATACAGGAACCAGGTACTCGGGGTTGCGGAATAACTCCTGATAGATGTTTGACCATGAGAAAAGGGAAATCAGCGGGCAGAGTTAAAAAAGAGGCTTATTTTTCTGGTGAAAGCATAAAATTGCTTGACAAAAGATCAAAATAGAAATAAAAAAAAGAATTTTTGCGTTTCAGGAAAGTGAGTGCAGCAGCGCTCAGGAATTTCGGGTTACAGAAGCAACAGATGAGGAGAAAAATGCATGCCGACCATTAATCAGCTGGTGAGAAAAGGTCGCTTAAAAGCAAAGAAAAAAGTAAAGACCCCCGCCTTGCAGGGTGCACCCCAGAAAAGGGGGGTATGTGTGAGGGTGTATACCTCCACGCCCAAAAAACCTAATTCCGCATTGCGGAAAGTGGCGAGGGTCCGGCTGACGAACGGAATTGAAGTAACATCCTATATTCCCGGTATGGGACATAACCTTCAGGAACACTCCGTGGTACTTATCAGGGGTGGGAGAGTGAAAGACCTTCCGGGCGTCAGGTACCATATTATCAGGGGAACCATGGACACCATGGGAGTGGACGACCGGAGACGGGGACGTTCCAAGTACGGCGCAAAGCGCCCGAAGAGCCTGTAAGCATGGCATGATAGCGAAGATCTGTTTATTAAGCCGTTTGGAGAATTTTAATGCCTAGGAAAAGAATCGTCGCGAGACGCGACATGATGCCTGATCCGAAGTTCAACAGCCTTCTTGTGGCCAAGTTCGTTAATAATTTGATGAAAAAGGGCAAGAAGAGCCTTGCCGAGTCTATCCTTTACGGGGCATTTGAGATTATTGAAGAACGAAGCAAAGAAGAACCTTTGTCTGTTTTTAAGAAGGCTGTGGAGAACGTAAAACCGCGTGTTGAAGTAAAATCGAGGCGTGTGGGGGGGTCCACGTACCAGGTGCCTACGGAAGTAAGACCATCAAGAAGCCAGGCCCTGAGTTTTCGGTGGATCATCTCATTTGCAAAGGCAAGAAATGAGAAGACCATGGCGGAGAAGCTTGCAGGCGAACTTCTGGATGCCGCAAACAAGCGGGGCTCTGCTATTAAGAAGAGAGAAGATACCCACAGGATGGCCGAAGCGAACAAGGCATTTGCCCATTATCGCTGGTAGCCTGCTGGGACAGAAGGAATAAATTAAGGACCAAGAAGTGAAGCAGGAGGGAGGCTGAGCGACAAGCCGCCAAGGAGGTTAGAGATGTCGAAGAAGAAATTTGAGAGGACGAAGCCGCATGTAAACGTGGGGACGATCGGTCATATAGACCATGGGAAGACGACGTTAACGGCAGCGGTCACGAAGCATTTA
>QMLQ01000061.1 GCA_003646815.1 Deltaproteobacteria bacterium
CCTGAGCATGCCCTCGCTGATGTCAATGGCCGCAACAGTGCCCCGGCCACGTTTGAGGAGGGCCAGAGAGAGGGGCAGAGTGCCGGCACAGAAATCAAGAACCCTTCCATCTACGCACGTACCGAGGGCCTTGACAGCAGCTATACGCCAGGTGCGGTCTATGGAAAGGCTGCAGATGGAGTTCACCAGGTCATAGTTGCCGGAAAGCCCGGCAAACATGCGGGACACATATGCCTTTTTCGCCTTTCCCTTCAGAAGTTTCATGCAGATTCGCCTTCCCTCCCTTTTGGCACTCGACTGCTCGTGTTCTTCACGTCTTGGAAGTAAGATAGGGAAACCGGTTCTTTCAGGAATCCCCGCTTGCGGGAGTACCTGAAAAAGAGTTGAAGTCCTTGCGCATGTTCCTCGTCAAGGGCATAGGAAAGCCCGCGAAAGTAGGTTTCCATGGTTTCCCTTGCGATCCCGAGTTCCTCAGAGGCCTGGGCGCTGATGGCTGAAAGGGAGGCGAGCCCTTCAGCCAACGAGGCCCGGAGAGCCTCGATTGCATGGCTCACAAGGGCAGGTTCCTTTGCTGCAAATTGTTTCCTGACGGCCCACAGGCCGAAAACAAAGGGTTTGCCGGTCCACTCCATCCAGCAGGAACCCAGGTCCGTAATGTGTAAATCGTGTTTTTTCATTGACAAGCGAAGTGCCTGGTCGCCGATAACCAGGGTTCCTGCAATTCCTGGGTCATGCAGCGTTTCGCTTGTTATTCTTCCCTGTTGGAACCGGGGAAATACATTTCGATTTTGAAAGCAAAGCTTGAGGAGTTCAACGGATGCCTCTGATTCTTCCGACAGGATGATCTTTTCATCGGACAGCTTGTCTAAGGGCATACGGCTCAGGAGCAGAACGCTCATCACAGGCCCCCCGGCGGATATGGAGAGTCCCGGGACGATAAGCCAGTCATTGCAGTTTCTGGCATAACTGATTGAGGAAACAGGACTTATATCAAGCATACTATTGGCCATCATGCGGTTCAGGGTACGGGGCGGCGCGGCCGTGATATCCAGGAACGGGGGAATATTCCCGTCCCGGAATCCCCAGTAAACCGGCAGGACATTTGTATACGAGATCCGGCCCAAGCGCACTTTCATCTAGAGCACCCACTCCGCTGACGCCTTGAGGTCTCCGGAAAGAACGCGCAAAATCACCGCCTCCGAATTTACCCCATCCACCGGGAGAAAAAGCATTTTCCCCTGTTTTCCCTGCTCCAGGGTTCCTGTATTTTCTTCAGAGCCGAGGGCCCAGGCCCCGTTGACGGTGCCCATGGCAATAATTTCAAAAGGAGAAAGCCCGGGAACCTCCTGCGCCAGGAAACGCATTTCATCCAAGAGGTCAAGGGATGAGACGCTTGCAAGGCTATCGGTACCAAGGGCGGGCCGCAACCCCAACTCCACCATGAGCCGTACATCCGGGAGCTGGTCCAGGAGGTTGCGGTTGCTGCGGGGGCACAGGCAGAGGCGCACACCCTTCCGGGCAAGTATTTGGAGGTCCGTTTTATCCGCCTGGACAAGATGTACCGCAAGGGTACGGCCATCAAGCACACCCAGCCGATCAAGATAGCGGACCGGGCTCGGAGCAGGGAGTCCCCACCCCTGGAAAGATATTTCCCGGCTTTCCAGAAAATCAGCCCATTTTCCTGTTCCCCTGGAAATAAATTCGACTTCCTCGGGTGATTCAGCCGCGTGGATGGAAAAAACCAGGTTTCTGTTTTTGCACCACTGCTTCAGTTCCTGTATGAGCGTCGGAGCCGTGGTGTGGGGCGCATGTGCTGCCAGGGAAAATGAGACTCCATTGTCTCCAGGAACCGCCCGGGGAAAAACGGTCCCAAGATATTCATGGAACACATGGATAGCAGGATTTCCGGGGGAAGGAGTCTGAAAGGGAAAGGAGCGGTGATCGGCTGCCAGGGCGCAGCCGGATTGATGAAGAAGCTGCTGTCCCTCGAAAATGCCGGCCAGTATCTCCCCTTCCGTAAGTGCTGCTTTGCCTGCGATAACCGCGCGGACCCACGAGAGAAAACCGTTTTGCGGCGGGATGGACCCCTTGAGCCGGGTCAGATCCAGGTGGGTGTGGGCGTTCACCAGGGGGGGCATGAGAATCCCGGCCCCGTGGTCCTTCACCTGGGTGCTCTTGGGTCCCCTGCCGTGACCGGACGCAGAAATCCTTCCATTGGTCACGGTGACGTAGCCGTTTTCAATGATCTCTTTCGGGGTGATCACAACCCACTTAGCTCGATGGGTAACCGTTTCCATTTACTGTGGTATTCCGTGTGTCTCCTGAAGGCGGCCGCCTTTCACCTGCACAATTTCCCTTTTAAACGTGGTTGTAAAACGTGTCGCGCTGCCGGGCGCGGAACCCGGCTGTTTCAACAATCCCGATCATGTCATCTCTGCTCAAGCCGAAGGCAACTCCCGCCGCGGCCACCACGTTTTCCTCGATCATGGTGCTTCCCAGGTCGTTTGCCCCGAATTTCAGGGCAACCTGGGCGATCTTCGGGCCCTGGGTGACCCACGAAGCCTGTATGTTCGGGACGTTGTCCAGCACCAAACGGGATAAAGCAAGGAGGCGCAGGTACTCGGCAGAGGTGGCCTTGGGGACCGTAAGACGCGTGTTGTCCGGCTGAAAAGTCCATGGAATAAATGCCGTAAAGCCTCCTGTCCGCTCCTGGAGATCACGAATTCTGAAAAGGTGTTCCAGGCGCTCTTCCGGGGTCTCAATCTGCCCGAACATCATGGTGGCGGTTGTCCTGAGACCGAGCCCGTGGGCTGTTTCCATAACGCCAAGCCATTCATCCGCGGTGCATTTGCGGGGAGAAACCTGTTTTCGTACCCTGTCCACCAGGATTTCTGCGCCGCCGCCGGGAATGGATCCAAGACCTGCTTCCATGAGGTGCACCAGGGTGTCTCGCAGGGGAAGACCCTCTTTGCGGGCAATGTAGTGAATCTCCGGGGGCGAAAACCCATGGACGTGAATGGGAAAGTTCGTTGTGATGAACCGGAGGAGGTCTTCGTAGTAGTCAAGGCCCAGGCCGGGATGTATGCCTCCCTGGAGGAGGATCTGGGTGCCTCCGAGGGCAATGGTCTCCTCTATTTTCCGGGAGAGCTCTTCGCGGGTGATGACGTAGGCTTCAGCATGCCCGGGGGGCCTGAAAAAGGCGCAGAACCTGCATCCGGAACAGCACACATTCGTGTAATTGATATTCCGGTCCACCACGTAGGTGACGGCACCGTCGGGGTGGAGGTCCTGCCGCACCCGGTCTGCCATTGCGCCCAGGGAAAGAAGGTCTTGATCCCGGTAAAGATCAAGCGCGTCGTGAAAATCCAATCGTTTTTTGCTGTGATTCATGGGTCTTTCCGTTTCTTTTGTTGCATTTCCGCCTTCCGCATTCGTCCTTCCGCCTTCAGATGGGGTTGTAAAAGGCGTCGCGTTCCACCGGATGGTAACCGGCCGAGCGGATGAGGTGCGATATTTCTTCCATACTCATGCCCGTTGGTGTCCTGGCGCCGGCCATGTGGGTAATTTTTTCCTCCACAATGGTCCCGTCAAGGTCGTCCGCCCCGAAAGACAGGGCTACCTGGGCAAGGCTCGGGGTGATCATCACCCAGTAGGCCTTAATGTGGGGGATGTTGTCCAGCAGGAGCCTGGCGACCGCGACGGTCTTCAGGTCGTCAATTCCACCTGTGGGCTTCAAGTGTGAAAGCCGGGTGTTTTCGGGATGGAAGGCAAGAGGAATGAACGCGGTGAAGCCGCCTGTGTCGTCCTGGAGGGTGCGCAGTTTCAGGAGATGATTTACCCGTTCCTCAAGCGTTTCGATGTGGCCGTAAAGCATGGTCGCATTCGTGGGGACCCCGAGGCCGTGGACCACACGGATCACCTGGAGCCATCTGTCAGGCCCGATTTTCCTGGGATAGAGCTTCCGGTGTATTCGTTCACTCAGGACTTCTGCTCCCCCGCCGGGCATCATGCCAAGACCCGCGCCCTGCAATTCTTTTATAACCTCTTCCAAGGAAAGACCCGTGAGCCGGGAAAAGTAGTCTATTTCCACGGCGGTAAAGGCCTTGACAGTCGCTTCCGGGCGGAGTTCCTTTACCATACGAACAAGGTCGAGGTAATAGGAAAAGGGAAGAGAAGGGTGAAGGCCTCCCACCATGTGAATCTCCCGGATGGGTTCATGGAGACGCGTGCGGATCTCCTGTTCAGCCTTGGAAAGATCAAAGGTATATGCCTTTTCTTCGCCCATGTCCCGGGAAAAGGCGCAGAAAACACACCTGTTCACACAAACGTTCGTGTAATTCAGGTGCTGGTTCCGGACAAAATAGGTATCCCGGCTGAATTTTTGTTCGCGCACCAGGTTGGCCATTCTTGCGACACCAAGGAGGTCATTGGTGTGATAGAGAGTCATGCCGTCTTCAAAATCAAGACGTTCTCCTGATGTCACTTTTTCATGGATTGGGAAGAGTGCCGGATCATTGAACTCCATGGGCATATCCTTATGTAAATGACTTGCTGGTCATTAACAAGGGATTGTTATATCTGAAAAACATTGTTTATCTAATTATGACCAGCCGGTCATTTATATGCCCCGGAAGGCTTCTTGTCAACCGGAAAAAAGGGGAAAGCCTGCCGCCGTTTCTGTTTGCGTGACAATCCAAGGATAGGGTATAACCGGAGAACTATGACCTGGTGATCAATACAGCCAGGTTGGAGCTGGAAGAGGCGGTAGAGGCTGTCGTGTCGGTGCTCAGGACTGTCCGTTGAACCCTACAATAAATCCAGGCCCCATTTTTTCACCGCAGCCATACCTCCCTGAAGGTTGTACGTGTCCCTGATGCCCACGTGATCCAGCAGAATCTGGGCCTCGTAGGAACGTACGCCGGTGTTGCAGATGAGGACGATACGCTTGTCCCCGGGGACCTCATGAATTCTGTCCAGGAGTTCGTCCTGGGGGATGCTCTTCCAGTGGTCAGGGAATTTCTTGACAAAGGGTTCGGCGTTTCCCCAACCGCGGCAATCGAGAAAAAAGGTCTTTCCGTCCTCCCGGTTTTCCCACCACTCGGCAAACTGGTCGGCATCCATGACCCTGTTTTTCCCGGCGAGAATATTTTCCATGGTATTCCCCAAGGCGTTCAGAACGTCCATGGCCGATGAAAAGGGCGGTGAATAGGGTACTTCCATATTGCTGATGTCCGCGACCGTGGGCCGGTATTTCAGGGTGGTTGCCACAGCACTCACCCGCGCCATCATTCCTTCAGTCCTGTTTCCCAGCCCCTGGATGCCCAGGACCCGTCCGCTCTTCTTATCCACGACAAGCTCCAGGTACATGATATCCTTTTCAGGGTAAAAATGGGCATGGTCGAGCTGTGCCATGAATCCGCTGGCCGCCTGGAACCCTTCCTGTTCTGCGGATGCGATAGACAGGCCCGCGCTGGCAACCGAGATATCAAACAATTTAATAATGAAGCTCCCCACTGCGCCTTCAAATCGTGCATCACCGCCGGCAAGGTTGGTCCCTATCACCCGGCCCTGCCGGTTGGCCATGGAGCCGAGAGGATAGTACGCCGGTCGCCCGGTGACAAGATTTTGCACCTCAACGCAATCACCACCCGCATAGATGAGGGGATCGGAAGTCTGCATTTTCTCGTTGACCACGATCGTTCCCCGGGGCGATATCTCCAGCCCCGCCGAGGCCGCAAGCGCGGAATTGGGTTTGACCCCAGCCGCCATGATGACCAGGTCGGCATCGATGGATCTCCGGTCCGTTCTCACCCCCGTAACCCTGTCCCGGCCAGTGATTTCCTGCACCTGCTCTGACAGGTGAAAGGATATACCGTTTTCCTCCATGTGGTGCTGGGCCATGCGGGCCATGATCGGGCTGACAATGCCGGGGAGGACCTGGTCCCGAATTTCCACCACGCTGGTCTCTATGCCCCAGAGATCGGCGAGGGCCTCGGCCACTTCAAGGCCGATGGCTCCTGCGCCGATAACCACGGCATTTCCCACCTTGCCCCCGGCGACCTGTTCCCGGATATGGATGGCGTCCTCCATGTTGGAAACGGTGAAAATCCCGGGAAGGTCACTTCCCGGGACCGAAAGAAGGTTGGGGATACTCCCGGTTGCGATGACCAGTTTGTCATAGTGAAGTGTTTCTTCCTCTTGCGTTTCGAGGTTGCGAACCAGGACACTCTGATGCTTCCGATCAATGGAAACCGCCTTTGCGCCGGTCATGACACGCACATACTTTGCCTTGTCAAAGAATTTTTCATCCCTGAGCATATTAAAGCTCGTGGCCCGGAGCTGTGCAGGGTCACTCACATCCCCGGAAAGGAAGTACGGGATACCGCATCCACCATAGGAAATCATCTTTTCCTGGTCGATCATGGTGACCGTGGAATCCGGTTCCAATCTCTTGAATCGGCATGCGGCCTTTGGTCCAAGGGCAACCGCGCCGATAATTACAACGTGCTGTGGCATTTCTCGCTTCTCCTGACTCGCAACTTCTGATACCCGCGATTCTTGTTTTTTTCATTTTTCCATTGCTCCGGTACTCCAATACCCCATATTTTTATAAACAACGGAGTCCCTTTTTTCAACCTTTTGTATTTGACTTAAAGGGCTTTCATGGTATTCTCGGCCCCATGGAACTGAAGCTCAATAGATTAAACTCTTTTTCCGGGCGGAAGGGTCCACTCCTCCTCATCATCATGGACGGAGTGGGGATCGGGCCTGAAAATGAAGCAAATGCTGTGTACCTGGCCAAAACTCCCACTCTCGACCGCCTCTGCCGTTCTGATCTCTTCTGCCAGCTCCAGGCACACGGAACGGCCGTGGGACTTCCCTCCGATGGGGACATGGGGAACAGCGAGGTGGGGCACAACGCCCTGGGCGCCGGGCGCGTGTTCGACCAGGGCGCCCGCCTGGTGAACAAGGCCATCGAGACAGGAAAGGTTTTCGAGACGGGGCTGTGGCAGGACATCATAAAAAGGAGCAGGGAAGGGGGCACCGTTCACTTTCTGGGGCTCCTTTCCGATGGAAACGTCCACTCCAATATCGCTCACCTGTATGCGTTCATCGATCAATGTGCGTCCATGGGAGTGAAAAACGTGAGGGTCCATGCGCTGCTGGACGGCAGGGACGTTGGTGAAAAATCCGCTCTTGACTATGTAATTCCCACTGAGGAGAAACTCAGGAAACTCTCTGAATCCCGCAACCTCGACTATCGCATCGCATCAGGCGGCGGCCGCATGAAGGTTACCATGGACCGCTATGAGGCGGACTGGGAGATTGTGCAACGAGGGTGGCAGGCCCATGTGCTGGGTATCGGCCGCGGCTTTTCTTCAGCGTCCGAGGCAGTTCGGACCTACTATGAAGAGGACCCCGGGATCACGGACCAGTACCTGGATCCCTTTGTGGTTGTTGATGGCCAGGGACGGCCCGTCGGAACCATGGAGGACGGGGACGCGGTCATCTGCTTTAATTTTCGGGGTGACCGGGCCATTGAAATATCACGGGCATTCACTGAGGCTGATTTCAGGGAGTTCGACAGGGGTCCCCTTCCTGACCTCCTTTACGCAGGCATAATGGAATATGACGGCGACCTCCACATCCCTCCGCGGTTCCTGGTGGAACCGCCCGCCATTGACCGTACTGTAAGTGAGTACCTCTGCGCCGGCGGAATTACCTCTTTTGCCATCTCCGAAACACAGAAATTCGGGCATGTAACCTATTTCTGGAACGGCAACCGCTCCGGATATATTGATGAAAGCCTGGAGACCTACGTGGAGATCCCATCGGACCGAATAGAGTTTGACAAGGCCCCGAAAATGAAGGCGGTGGAAATCAAGGATAAGACCGGAGAGATGCTCAAGAGCGGAAAATACCGCTTCGGCCGCCTCAACTTTGCAAACGGGGATATGGTTGGGCACACGGGGAACCTCAAAGCGGCCGTTGAAGCAGTTGAAACAGTGGACAAGTGCGTGGGTGAACTGCTGGCAGTGATCGGGGACATGGAGGGTATTGCAGTGGTGACCGCTGATCACGGGAATTCGGATGTTATGTTCACCGTTGACAAGCAAGGACGTCAAGTCCCCAAGACCGCTCATACCCTTAATCCCGTTCCCTTTGCCATATTTGATCCTTCCTTCAAGAACGAATATTGCATTGCCTCCCTTGAAAAGCGGGGGCTGTCAAATGTCGCCGCCACTTTGCTGAACCTGTTGGGATATGATAAACCTGACGAGTATGATCCGTCTCTTATAGCAGTCTTGAGTCGTGAGTCTTGAGTCGTGAGTAAGAATGGAGCAGGAATTATGATCGGAAAGGAATTGGGAAACTACCATGTCCTTGAGATGATCGGAAAAGGCGGTATGGCCATCGTGTACAAAGGCCGGCACAAAACCCTTTCCCGCCGCATTGTTGCTATAAAAATGCTCTCAGCATCACTGGAAGGCGACGCATCTTTCAGTGAGCGCTTTTTCAGGGAAGCCGAAGTCATGGATCAGCTGCGGCACCCCAACATTGTGACCCTGTATGATTTTATCGAGGAAAATGGTCACTACTTTATTGTTATGGAATATGTGGCTGGGAAGACCTTCTCGGAGATTATCAAAGAGGCTGGAGGCCCGCTCAGTTACGCTGAAATCAGGGCGGTGTTTCAGCAAGTGCTGGCCGGCATCGGCCATGCCCACCAGCTCGGCATCGTGCACCGGGACATGAAGCCCGGAAACATCATGATCAATGAAGAGGGGGAGGCAAAGATCACCGACTTCGGCATAGCACGCCTCCTCGGGAACAATTTTGAGGCCACCCTGACGACCACCGGCGTGGGTATCGGCTCCCCCTACTATATGTCTCCCGAGCAAGTTCTGGCATCCAAGGAACATCCCATTACCGAGGCGTCTGATATTTACTCCCTCGGGATCACCCTTTATCAGGCAGCCACGGGAAAACTGCCGTTCGAAGGCGCAGACAGCCTTTTTACCATCATGCAGTCCCATGTGAAGAAATCCCCGCCTCCTCCCCGGGAAATCGTCCCCGGGATCCCGGAACCCCTGGAAAATGTGATCTTGAAAGCCATAGAGAAGAAACCGGAGGATCGGTGGTCGTCCTGCGAGGCCTTCTGGGAATCCCTGGCAGGTGCCCTGGTGGAACCGTCATTGACCGGTGCAGCAACGGAAACAATGCGGACCGCTCCCATGGAATCCCCGCCGCCTATACAAATCGAACCGGAAAAGGCGAAAAAGAAGAATTTGACCGCCCTGGTGGTGGGTATCCTGATACTGGTGACAGTATTGGCCGGTGCGGGCACTTTTTTCTTTCTGCGGCATCGAACCCGGACGAAATCTCCTGCCCCCACCGTAACACAAGAGAAAACCGCTCAAAGTGCATCCTCCGGATCGGAGGTCACTGCTGAAACCAAGGAGGCGAATGCCGTCCCTGCTGAGAATCAGCCTGCTGAGGAAAAAACGATCCCAACCGGAGGCACGGAAAAACCTGGGAGACAAGCAGCAGCACCTGCTCAAAAAGAGCCCCCAAAGGAAGAGACTGAACAAAAAGCAATGCAAGCTCAACAGGCCGCCAAGGAACAGGCAAAAAAACAGGAGCACCAGAAGGAAATCGACCGGATGGTCAAGCAGGCCGGTGTTTTCATGGGACTCAAAGAATACTCCAAGGCCCAGGATATTGCGCTCAAAGTCCTGGAACGTGATCCCGGCAATGCCAAGGCCAGGAAGATTTATGCCCAGGCAAAAGAGAAAAAGCGCAGGATAATAGCGGACCGCAAGATCGCCCAGGCAGAGGCCGCTTTTGCCGAAAAAAAATACCGGCTTGCCGTGAAAGAAACCAGGGCTGTTCTCAAAATGTATCCAAAGGATCCCCGCGCCCTGGCATTAAAGGGGAAGCTGGAGGAACTGGCCCGGAGGGTACTGGAAAGGAGACAGCGGATTCAAGCGGCCCTGCAGCGTGCAGAGGCGGCCCTTGAAGCGAAACAATTTACAAAAGCAAAACTCATCGCCCAGCAGGTACTGGATGTGGAGCCAGAAAACAAACGGGCCCAAAGGGTCGTTGAGCTTGCGGACGAGGGGCAGGAAAACAAGATGCTCCAGGACATGGTAAAGGGTTTCCTCCCTTCGGGAGGTGGCGGTGGAATGCCGGCAAACCCGCAGGGAGTGCCGGATGAATCAGGCGGGGACCAGATGCCTACGATCCCGCAAGGATTGCCGGACCAGGGCGGGGGCCAAATGCCTTCACTGCCCCTGCCGGGCCTGCCCCAACAGTAAGAACCACGGCATGGGTTAGCTTGTCATTCCGGCCGAAGATCCGGAATCCAGAGGAACGAAAAGGAGGAAACAATGGATCTCTTTGAGGCAATGAAAGAAAGGCGGAGCTGCAGGGCGTTTCTGTCCGACCCGGTGGATGAAGATACGATTCTCAAAATTCTGGAAGCGGGGACGTGGGCACCTTCCCCGTTGAACGCCCAGCCCTGGGAGTTCATGGTGGTGACCGGCGGCGCCGTGAAAAAGGCCATTTTCAATGAGGCAGAGGAACGGAGAAAGTGGGGCCAGGAGGTGAGTGGGTGGAAATGGCTTGGGGGATACCGGGTGGATTTCCTGAAATCGGCGCCGGTCATCATCGCCGTCATTGGGGACCCGAAAAAAACGGGACTCGACAGCTTCCTGGAAGAGGGAGGAGTCGGGTATCAGCACGCCTGCGCGGCTGCCATTCAGAACATCCATTTGGCCGCGCACGCTCTGGGCCTTGGCACTCTCTGGTTCACCCTCTTTGACCGGCAGGTCATCAGGGAGATCCTTGAGATTCCGGGTGAGAAAACCCCGCTTGCCCTCATCTGCCTGGGAAAACCGGCGAAACCATCACCTGCTCCGCCGAGAAAAAAGGTAAAAGACAAGGTCAGGTTTATCCGCTAGGTTTTCTGTTTCTTTCGCGGCCGCAGAGCAGTAATCGTCAAGATATTGGCGTTTTTGTTTTCATTAATGGGTTTTGCCCTGTTTTTCTACGCACATCTGTTGGCACCTTTATTGCAGTCCTAAGCCGGGAAAAGGAATTTTTAAAGGGAGCTGCGGATGAGCAAGAAGGAAAAGAAATTTCTCTCCACTGCGGAGCTGGGGAGCCTTCTGGGAGTGACGAGACAGACCGTGCGAAACTGGTTCCTAAAAGGACAGATTAAGGCCTACCGCATCGGACAGAATATAAAAATCCCAAGGGCGGAAGCCGTACGCATTCTCCAGCACTTTGGCCAACCCATCCCACGGTGGCTTGGGGCTGAGGATGTTAATCCTCTGAAATCCCTGGAGTAACGGGCATGAAACACAAGGTCCTCATCGTGGATGACGAACAGTCCACGAGAAAACTCATGAAAGAGGCTCTTGGTATGGAGCCCTATGAATTACTGGTTGCCGATTCAGCGGAAAAGGCCCTGGAGATCTTCAGGAAAGAACCGGTGGACGTGGTTATTTCGGACGAGATGATGCCGGGGATGCCGGGCTCGGAATTTCTGGCGCTGGTGCGGAAGAAATATCCTGACACGATCCGTATGATCCTCACTGGACACGCCTCCGTTGAAGGCGCCATCAAGGCCATAAACGAGGGCCAGATCTACCACTTCTTTACCAAGCCCTGCCGTATCTACGATCTCGCCATCACCGTCCGCAAGGCTCTCCAACAGAAGGAGCTCATGAAGAAGAGCCGGCAGCTCCTGCGTCTGGCCCAGCGGCAGTCCACATTTATAGATGAGATTGAAAAAAAATACCCCGGGATCACCCGGGTGAAGAAGGACGACCGGGGAGAGATCCTCCTGGACGACGGGGTTGAGGAAGATTATGATGCCCTTATTCATGAAATCAAGTCCGTTCTCCGCAAAGAAACCCGGGAACCAAGAAAAAGGGAATATTGATGAAAGCCTCCCGCTCTAACCTAATGGCCCAAGCGAGCTATGGGGGTAGGTGCGTGAATAAGATGTCATTTCTTTGCGACTTTCCGGCTTTGCGGTGACATAGCTGTGCATGAGTGGAAAAGAGGGCGAAGATGGGGAGGTGGTCGGAAAAGCCCATCCCCAGGTGTTTTCCCTTTCCATTGCGTGCACGCTGCCACTGAAAAATCGCTCTTTTTCTGAAGAGGTACCGGCGGGTAAACCTGCCGAAAGAGTTATCCACGTAGGAAACCCCCGTATTGTCATAGAGGCCCTCAGGGATAATCATATTATCCGGGCTTCCTTTCAAGCCAAAGAAGTTGTAAGACCATCTCTTCGTGGGCTTCAGTTCCAACCATAAATTGTAGAGCAGCCGTCTCTTTTTTTGCTTCAGGAGGGTCTCCTCTGTCACCATTTGCATTCCCAGGATTGTTCCGAGGATGTGGTTGATTCCTGTTCGTCCATGGGTGTCATTTAACCTGTCCTGGGCACGAAAGGTGGTCCACTCGTTGTAATTGGAATTGAGGTCCCCAAGTACAATAAAGTCGGTGCCAAAAGGCACGTTATCGATGGCCTTGCGGAGTGCCCTGGCGTAAGGAAGGCGCAAACTTTCGGGTCCACGCTTGGACTTCCAGTGATTTACGAACAGCAGCAGGGGGCTGCCGTCAATCTTTATGGTCACCGCGAGGATGTTTCGCGACATTTCCTCGCTGACAGGTATTTCACGTTTGGAAAGAATGGGAAATCGCGAGAGGAGCGCACACTTGACCGCAGAAGGCCTTTTATCGGCAATGGCGAGGTAGGGGAAAGAAAGGCCTTTCTTTTTTACGGAGTCACGAAGGGAGACCAGGGCGCGCCTGGATTCAACTTCTTGAAGCGCCAGGATATCCGGTGCCAGGTCATTGATGACCCGCGCGATATTCCGGTATTTTACTGCCGCAGTCTGCCGGTTCCATCCCATGCGGGAATTGGGTACATACCCGTCGTATTCCGTGCCGCCGAGGACAAGGTCAAAGAGGTTCTGCACATTGTAGGTGGCCACCTTGAATGTCCGCGCGCCTGCGGACTCGCCCCACACCAGAAGGACGAGACAGAGAGCTATGATAAATAGCTTTTTGTTCATGAGAGACCGTGAAACATGGATGGGGTTAACCGTTTCATCCGTCTAGCACTTCCCGGACTTTTTGAGCGAGGGAGGCGGCGGTAAAAGGCTTCTGGATGAAATTGAGGCCGGCGTCAAGGATTCCATGGTGTGCAACGGCATTGTCCGTGTAGCCCGACATGAACAATACTTTCATTTCCGGCCGTTTTGACTGAAGCTTTTCCGCGAGTTCTTTTCCGTCCATGGCAGGCATGACCACATCGGTGAGAAGCAGATGGATCGCATCCTTGTGATCATCTGCTCTCTTCAGGGCCTCTTCGCCATCGCCGGCAAAAACGACCGTGTAGCCGTATTCACCAAGCATCCGCTTTGCCAGATCCCTGAGTGCCTCCTCATCTTCCACCAGGAGAATGGTCTCCGTCCCCCGAATTTGCGGCAATGGCCGTTTTTCCTGCCCGGAGGTTTCACTCTGCTTTTCCGAACGTGGAAGATATATCTTGAAGGTTGTGCCTTTTCCTTCCTCACTGTAGACCCAGATAAGGCCGTTGTTCTGCTTCACGATGCCAAAAGTGGTGGAGAGCCCGAGGCCCGTGCCCCGTCCCAGCCCCTTGGTGGTGAAGAAGGGTTCGAAGATCCGGGCCTGGGTCTCCCGGTCCATGCCCACCCCGGTGTCTGTTACGGCCACCATAATGTATTGCCCGGGTTCGCTTTTTACCCCGTGTTCGCGGAAATAGCGTTCATCAAGGTCCACGTTGGCGGTTTCTATGGTGAGTTTTCCTCCCTTTGGCATGGCATCCCGTGCGTTTACTGCCAGGTTCATGAGAATCTGATCAACCTGGCCGGGATCCATACAGACGTGCCAGGGTTCCTCTTCATAAACGGTCACAAAGTCGATATCTTCTCCGATCAGCCGGCGGAGCATCTTTTCACTTTCCATTATTATTTCGTTCAGGTTTACGATCTCCGGCTGGATTGTCTGCTTCCGGCTGAAAGCAAGGAGCTGGCGGGTGAGGGCGGCGGCGCGTTTGCCTGCTTTCCTCATCTCTTCTATGCAATGATAGACTGGCGTTTCCTCCTGCAGGTCCATGAGCGCGAGATCAGCGTTCCCGATGATGGTGGTGAGGAGGTTGTTGAAATCGTGTGCCACACCGCCGGCAAGCACGCCGATGGCCTCCATCTTCTGTGCCTGGTTGAGCTGGGCCTGGAGTTTTTCCTTTTCTTTCTCTGCCTGCTTACGCCTAGTGATATCTCTGGCAATTCCCAGGACCGCAACAGGTTTTTGGTCACGATAGATAACGGATGATTTACTTTCCACGTACACGATCTGACCATCCTTCCTCTTCAGGCTGAATTCC
>QMLQ01000062.1 GCA_003646815.1 Deltaproteobacteria bacterium
CTGGCGAGATGTTCGGCCGGAAAGGGTCCTGGCTGTGTCACCGGGCGACAGGGACCGCTATTGTGCCCTGTTCGGAGAACAGGGCGTGCAAATGATGCACAACATAAAATTTGACCGCATGCGGATCGACGCGATCATTGATCAAAGCCCCGTGGCGGGGATGATTCCCCGGGGGGGCCCATTCCTGGTTATGGGATCTGTCAGAAAGGAAGAGGAAAAAGACGTGGTGGAGGTACTGCAGTCGGTTATAAAGGCCATTCCTGAAACCATCAGTGCTCTTTTTCCCCGCCATATGCACAGGCTCCCCGCCTGGAAACGATCCCTGAACCGGGCAGGGCTCAGGTGGACCCTCCGTTCCGGGATCAAGGGGGACGTTCCCCGGGGAAGCATCATTTTATGGGATGTTTTCGGTGAACTTTCTTCAGCGTATGCTGTTGCACAGGCCGCATTTGTAGGAGGGACATTGAGGCCGCTGGGCGGCCAGAATTTCCTGGAACCCCTCGGGCAGGGAGTAATTCCGTGCATCGGGCCCTACTGGGAACATTTCGCGTGGGTGGGGGAAGAAATCGTTCAAAGGGGATTAGTGCGCCAGGTCGCCAATTCCCGGGAACTCATGGACTGCCTGGTCAAAAGTCTGAAAGAACCGCCGCCCAGGCAGGAGGTGTTGGAAAGAGCCAGAGACTATGTGGACAAAAGAAGAGGGGGCACGGAAACCGCCTGCCGCACGATCAACGCCTATCTCGGCGGGGCGTGAGCGTGCATCCGGAAATGCAATGCCGTTTTTGATTTCGATGGAACCCAGCACCTCTGATGAAAGAGCCGTATGGGATCCACCGATCCGAGGGAGGAAGCCTTTTTCCGTTCCGAGGCTCCGGGCTGGTCTTTTCTGTGACGTATCTTCGGGGGAGGCTTGCCCCCTCCGCATTCCACCCTTCGGGCTGGCTGCGGTTTCCCCCAAAGATACGTCACGAAAAGGACGGCGCCCTCCCACCAGTCACTCGAAAAAAGGCTTCCTCCCTCGGCTCTCCGCCGGAGAGGGCTTCATAACGCTTTCCGCTGTGCGGGAGAAAACTCGCTCTTCGATTCGCGCCCTAGGAGGGCAGGGAAATTTTGATCTGTTGTTAAATCGTCAGAGATTATGTGGCTGTTATTGGTAGTTTCTGCTCCAGGATTTCCCTGACCTTCTTGGGGTCTGCCCGGCCTTTCGTCTTACGCATGACCTGGCCGATCAGAAAGTTTAGGGGTTCGGGGTTCCCTTCGCGGATCTTGGCCACTGTCCCGGGGTTGTCTTCCATGATCTGGTCGACCAGGGATTCGATGATACCTTGTTCTTGCACAGGTTTCAGGTCTTTTTCGTTAATGATGGCTTCGGGAGACTTGCCTGTCTTGAACATCTCTTCCAGGACAACCCGTGCGATCGCATCGGTAATTTCTCCCTCTTCCACAAGGTCCATCAGACGACCAAAATGAATAGGAGGAATGTTGCACTGCTCAATGGACAGGGAGTTTTCATTAAGCAGTCGAAAAAGATCTTTGGCTATCCAGGTGCTCAATTTCCTGCAAGACTTGCAATGGGGAACACAGTTCTCAAAATACTCCGCTGTCTGGCGGTCCTTGGTCAGGACAAAGGCTTCATTCTGTGTGATCCCGTAGGCACTGATAAACCTCTCTACCCGCTGGTCAGGTAATTCAGGCATCTCCCGCTTGATAGCCTCTATAAAAGCGCTGTCTGTATCCAGTTCAACCAGGTCGGGTTCAGGAAAGTACCGGTAGTCCGGGGCATCTTCCTTTCCGCGCATGGAGATTGTCGCCTTCTTTGCCTCGTCGAAAAGCCGGGTTTCCTGCGAGATTTTTCCGCCCGATTCGAGGATCTCCGCCTGTCGTCTGGTCTCATATTCCAGGGCATCGAGAACGAATTTGAAAGAGGACATGTTTTTGATCTCGGCACGGTTACCGTAATCCCGGGCGCCTTTGGGTCGCAGGGAAATGTTCACGTCACACCTGAACTGCCCCTTTTCCATGATGCAGTCGCTGACGCCAATGTACCGGAGAGTCTGCCGCATTTTTTCAAGATAGGTCCTGGCTTCCTGCAGGGACCGGACCGGATTGCGGGTGTGGTCGGAGACAATTTCGATAAGGGGAATCCCGGATCGGTTGAAATCCACAAAACTGTAGTCCGCAGATTCAAAGGTTTTGGATGCGTGGACCAGCTTCCCGGCATCTTCTTCAAGGTGGATGCGTTTGATGCCCACCGGGTAGGGCTGGCCGTCGTCTCCCTGGATAACGAGATACCCGTTTTCGCACAGGGGTTCTTCGTACTGGGAAATTTGGTACCCCTTGGGGAGATCAGGATAGAAGTAGTTCTTGCGGGCAAACCGGGCATTGGAATTGATGGAACAATTGAGGGCGAGGCCGGCCCGGATGCAGTATTCAATGGCCCGTTTATTCAGCACCGGCAGCGACCCAGGCTGGCCCGTGCACACGGGACAGATCTGGTGGTTCGGCGGGGCGTCGTAGTCGATGGGACAGTCGCAGAAGAGCTTTGTCCTGGTGCTGAGTTCAGCATGTACTTCAAAACAGATGATGGTCTCGAAATCCATTATCGCTGCCCCCCCGAAAGCCTTTGGTACCCATGAGCCACCCGGAGAAGCATTTCTTCATCAAAGGGCTTCCCGATTACCTGGAGCCCCACAGGGAGGTTTTCCACGGTCCCGCAGTTAATGCTCATGGCCGGCACACCTGCAAGGTTTGCCGACACCGTATAGATATCAACAAGGTACATTTGAAGCGGTTCCGCCACCTTTTCGCCGAGTTTGAAGGGGAGGCACGGCGATACGGGCGTGACGAGACAGTCCACCTGTTCAAAGGCCTTTCTAAAATCGTCGCGGATCAGGGTCCTGGCTTTTTGGGCCTTCACATAGTATGCATCGTAGTATCCAGCCGAGAGGACATAGGTCCCCAGCATGATCCTTCGCTGAACTTCACGGCCGAAGCCTTCACTCCTTGCCTGCTGATACATGGCAATGATATCTTCAAAGTCGTCACGAGGTCGTATCCCGTATTTTACTGCATCGTACCGGGCAAGGTTGCTGCTAGCTTCCGCGGTGGCGATTAGGTAATAGGTGCCAACCGCATAGGGCGTGTGCGGGAGAGAAACTTCCCGAATCTCGGCGCCGTTTTGTTCCAGAAAGGATACCGCCTCCATCACTTTGTCTCTTACCGCCGATTCCATCCCTTCCACGAAGTATTCCTGAGGCAGGCCGATTCGGACCCCGTCGAGGTCCTGATCCAATGATTGCAGAAAGTCAGGACAGTTCAGGTCAACGGACGTTGAGTCCCTGCGGTCGTGACCGGAGATTGCATTGAGGAGCAGGGCGCAGTCTTCCACACTGCGGCACAAGGGCCCGACCTGGTCCAGGGATGAGGCATAGGCGATGAGGCCATAACGGGAGACCCTCCCGTAGGTAGGTTTCATGCCCACGATGCCGCAGAAGGAGGCAGGCTGCCTGATGGATCCCCCCGTGTCGGAGCCGATGGCCGCTATGGCCTCTCCCGCAGCTACCACTGCTGCGGATCCGCCACTTGATCCTCCAGGCACCCTTTCCGGGTCCACCGGGTTCCGGGTCAGCCCTGCGGCACTGTTTTCCGTGGAAGAGCCCATGGCGAATTCATCCATATTTGTCTTTCCGACAAACACCGCATTCTGCTGCAGGAGCCGGTCCACCACGGTGGCATTGTACGGTGGAATGTAATTGGCCAGGATCTTCGAGGCGCAAGTGGTTTTGATTCCCCTGGTGCAGAGGAGGTCTTTGATCGCAATGGGGATGCCGGTGAGGGGCGGTATATTGCCTCCCTGTGCAATCAACTGGTCGGCACGGTCGGCCTGTTCAAGGGCCAGATCTCCAGTCACGGTAATGTAAGCGTGGATCAGGGGTTCTTTTTCCTCTATGCGCGAGAGTACTGACTCGGTTATCTCCCTGGCGCTTATCTCCTTTTTTCGCAAGAGGCGGCTAAGCTCGTATGCGCTTCGTTCACACAACTCCATATCTAGCCTTCCAGGATTTTCGGCACCTGAAAGAAATCTTTTTCCCTCTTCGGTGCGTTTTCCAGTATCATTGGGGCGGCGGCCGGGGTGCCAGGATTGTCATCCCGCCAGACATTTCGTATTTCCAAGACATGGCTGGTGGGGGAAACAGTGTCGGTTTCCAGTTCATCCAGCTTTGCCACGTAATCAAGGATGGCAGTCAAGTCTTTTGCGTATTCATCGACTTCACCTTCGGAAAGAGTGAGCCGGGCAAGTTTTGCCACATGCCTTACCTCTTCAGAGGTGACTTCAACACGGGGAATCTTCGCACCATTAAGGCTTTCATCCCCCGCGGATCCTTCGGCTGATCCGGGAGACGCGGTTTGCATGCCGGCAATACCAAGTCCCAATTCCTTGAGCTGGGCTTCATCAACCGTGGCCGGGGCGTGCGTCAGGGGGCAGTATGCGCGACGGTTTTTCGGAAACGCGATCACCTCCCTGATGGACGGAGTGTCAAGAATCATAGCAATGGCACGGTCAAGGCCGAGGGCAAACCCACCGTGGGGTGGTGTTCCAAATTCAAGGGCCCTGAGAAAAAACCCGAACTTGGCGTCAATTTCAGCGCGGGAAAGCCGGAGTGCGCGAAAGATTTTTTCCTGGATCGCGGTCTGGTGAATCCTGATACTGCCTCCTCCCAGTTCTTCGCCGTTCATTACAAGGTCATAGGCCCTGGATTTCAATGCAAGGAGTGCTTCCATGTCCTCTGGATCAAAATCGTCTCGATCAGGCATGGTAAAGGGGTGGTGCTCCGAGCCCAGGAGGCCGTCCTTCAACTCAAACAGGGGAAATTTCGTTATCCACAGGGGACGGTAAATGTCCTCCGGGATAATATCAAATCGTTCGGCCACATGGAGCCGCAGTCTTCCGAGAACCGTATTAACGAGATCGGGGGAGGTATCCGCAATCAACAGAATCACATCACCATCCCCGGCCTGGAACCGATCAATGATCGCCTCCTGTTCAGCGTCACTGAAAAATTGGACGATGTTGGATTGGAGCCTGCCGTCCAGCACTTTCATCCAGGTCATACCACGGGCGCCGAACGAAGGGACGATCCTGAGGGCATATTCGTTTTGAAGCAGGTTTTTGCTCATGGCAGAGGCCTTTCCCCGCACACAAAAGCCTTTTACCACGCCATGTTTTGCAATGATCTGTTTAAAGACCGCGTATCCCGTTTCACGCATCACGTCGCTCAGATCTTCAAATGCCATGTCAAACCGCGTGTCCGGGCGGTCCGATCCATATCGATTCATGGCTTCCTCGTAAGTCATGCGAGGGAAGGGGCGGGAGAGAGTTTTGCCCCCGATGGAGAAGCACCTGCAGGTCAATTCTTCAAGCGTTTCATAAATGAATTCCTCGTCAATAAAGGACGCCTCCAGATCAAGCTGCGTAAATTCGGGCTGGCGGTTAGGACGGAGATCTTCATCCCTGAAGCAGCGTGCGATCTGGAAATAGCGGTCCATTCCGCCGATCATGAGGAGCTGTTTGAAGATCTGGGGCGATTGAGGCAGGGCGTAAAACTTGCCCTGGTGTACCCTGCTGGGGACCAGGTAATCCCTTGCGCCTTCAGGAGTACTTCTGGTCAGAATGGGTGTTTCAACTTCCATGAAATGGAGTTCATGCAGGAAGTCTCTGATGGTCTTGGTGATTTCATATCTCTTTTTGAAGAGGTCTTGCACTGACGGGCGACGGAGATCAAGGTAGCGGTAGGTGATTCTGAGGTCTTCATCGACCTTCTGGGGGGAGGCGGTGATTTCTTCTCCCAGGACCATGGCTTTCTCAGAAAGCGGGAAAGGAAGGGTCTTCGCTCTGGAAAGTATTTTCAGGGTGGTGGCGTAGATTTCCGTATCCGCAGTTCTGATATGGGGGTTTTCCGTCCCCTTTTTTCGGATAGATACGGTTCCTTCAATGCTGATCACATCCTCTTCACGGAGGGTGGCGGCCAACGGATATCCTTCCGGCGAGATTGCAGGATCAAATACCACCTGGACGATACCCTGGACATCTCGGAGGTGAATAAAGAGCAGGCTTCCATGATCCCGGATGGCATCCACCCATCCCATGAGCCTCACCGTCTCCCCCTTTTGGCTCCGGGTTATCGTGCCGCAATAGGTTCTCTGTTTCCAATCCATCGGTTGCGTCCAAGAAAAAGATTTTGCGCCTGTCTGGTAAAAATTAGGTATAATAGCCCATTCACTCGTTCTAATCAACCTTTAATGCGTGGTTGAATGTCAGGCCGTTGCTGATTGCACGCCGCAATCTCATGCGTACTGGAAAACCTGGTTCACGGAACCGGGTTTTTCCGCGTGAGTCCCGAGAAACCATGGACGATAAAGGATCAAACGGAGGATTATTTACTTAGGGGGAGAGCTTCTACAATTTTGTCTTTTTCAGGAAAATATCTTTACAAAATTGTGTTTTCCATATTGAATGAAATAGAACATGTTTGATAGGGAAGAGATGATGGTCGGTAAAGTTTCCCGGAAGATTGGATGATAATGATGTAGATACAGTTAGTTATGTCTGGCCCCTGGACTTGGGCAATGTTCCCGGAGAGATGCGTCTCTTCAAGGGAGAGGCTGGCACAGCTCTTGCTCAATTTGAGGGTGTATTCCAGGGTTTGCAGGCGCCAGGGCATGGCTGATGACTTTATTAGGAAGAGGAGGAAGAGAGTATGGTGGCATTGAAAACGAGTAAGGATGTCCTGAATTTTATCCGAAACGAGGGAATTCAGATGGTTGATCTTCGTTTCATGGATTTCCCAGGACTCTGGCAGCATTTTTCCGTCCCCCCGCGGGAGATCGAGGAAGAGACGTTTGATGCGGGCTTGGGTTTCGACGGATCCAGCATCAGGGGATGGCAGGCGATCAATGAGTCCGACATGCTGGTAAAACCAGTGCCCGAAACGGCATTTGTTGATCCTTTTTTCGAAGCCAAGACACTGGTGATTATCTGTAATATCTGTGATCCGGTGACAGGAGAGGATTACACGCGGGACCCGAGGAATATTGCCCGGAAGGCGGACAATTTTCTCAAAAGCCAGGGAATAGCAGATGTTGCTTACTTTGGCCCTGAAGCGGAATTTTTCATCTTCGATGACATTCGTTTTGATCAGAATGAACACGAAGGCTATTACCATATTGACTCGGTGGAAGGCCACTGGAACACAGGGCGTATGGAATCTCCCAACCTTGGATACAAACCGCGTTACAAGGAGGGATATTTTCCCGCGCCGCCCGTTGACAGCCAGCAGGATATCAGAAGTGAAATGGTGCTGACCCTGGAGGAGATCGGTATTCCCATTGAGGCCCAGCATCACGAGGTTGCGACCGGAGGCCAGGCGGAGATCGACATGCGGTTTGCGCCTCTTATTCAGATGGCAGACAACCTCTTGAAATACAAATATATTATAAAAAACACCGCCCGGAAACATAATAAGACGGTGACCTTTATGCCGAAGCCGCTTTTTAATGACAACGGAACCGGTATGCACGTGCACATGTCTTTGTGGAAGGGAGGAGAGAATCTCTTTGCGGGCGACGGGTATGCGGGGATGTCTGAAACGGCCATGTATGCCATTGGTGGAATCCTGAAGCATGCTTCTTCTCTTCTTGCATTTGTCAGTCCTACGACCAACAGCTACAAGCGCCTTGTTCCCGGATTTGAAGCCCCGGTGAACCTGGCCTATTCAAGCCAGAACAGGAGTGCTGCCATTCGTATTCCTCTCTACTCAACATCGCCCAAGGCGAAGCGTTTTGAGTTTCGTTGTCCTGATCCCAGTTGCAACCCGTATCTTGCTTTTTCCGCCATGCTGATGGCGGCCTTGGACGGGATCCTGAACAAGATTGATCCGGGGGAGCCCCTGGACAAGGACATCTATGACCTTCCACCAGAGGAACTGGAAAAGGTTCCCCAGACACCGGGCTCTCTGCGTGAGGCCCTCGAGGCGCTGGAAGCGGATCATGATTACCTCCTGAAAGGAGATGTGTTTACATCCGACGTCATCGAAACATGGATAGCCTATAAGATGGAAAAGGAAGTTCAGGCCATAGACCTACGTCCCCATCCCTGGGAATTTGCGCTCTATTACGACATATAGCTTTTCACGCTCAATTAGTGTATAAAAAGAGGGTCCTCCATCAATAAGGGAGGCCCTCTTTTTTTATCCTGAGCGCTTTTGCTGGTCCGCTGCAGGATTATTTGAAATCACGCTCCTGGAGGGAGTATGACGTGAAACCCGAAGCGGAAATATTCAAGACTGCATGCCCGGAAATAAACGAGTCCTTCATCGAGGAACATGTTTCCCGGCTGGGTGAACGGTATTTCGCGGTTTTTTCCAAAAAGGATATCTGCCGTCATCTCAGGGTCTTGGCGCGCCTTGACTCACGGAATCCTGTTGAAATGCTGATAAAGATGAGGAAGGACGGGAGCGTGGACTGCACGGTCCTTGGTTTCGATTATCCATCAGTCTTTTCCATTATCACGGGCATCCTGGCGGCCATGGGATTCTCGATCATTTCGGGGGATATTTATACTTACAGCCTGGCGGAAACCAGGGAAAGAAAAATTGGCCGGGGAAAAAGGAGGCAAAATCGGGCCACGGGCAAGGACCCTCTCAGGCGACGGCGAATCGTGGACCATTTTTCTGGCATTGTCACGGCAGGATATCCCTTTAAAGAATGGATTGATGAATTCAGCAAGAGAATCAGGGATGCCGTCACTCTGCTTGAAAGCGGTGAAGAGGATTCGGTTGCCAAAGCAAAGCAACAGGTAAATGAAATGGTAGTGCGAAGACTGGCCCAGGTTCACCGGGATTCACCGCCGGTCCTGTATCCCATCAAAATGGAGCTTGACAATGAGAGTGATACTCTCACGCGGTTGAAAGTAGTTTCAGAAGACACGCCGGCTTTTCTTTATTCCCTGAGCAACGCTCTTTCCCTGCACAAGGTTTCTATTGAGCATGTAAGGATTCGCACCATCCGAGGCCGCATTGAAGACGAGTTGCTCCTTGCAGATCATCATGGAATGAAAATCCTGGATGAGAACACCCTTGACCGTATACGGCTCTCCGTGCTGCTGACCAAGCAATTTACCTATTTCCTTGGCCAGGCCCCTGACCCTTACCGGGCCCTTTCCCGCTTTGAATACCTGGTGGATGACATCATGAAATTGCCGAGCCAGGGAAAATGGATGGATCTCTTAACAGACCCGCAACGATTGCAGGGTCTTGCACAACTGCTCGGGGCGAGCGACTACCTGTGGGAGGATTTTATTCGGCTCCAGTACGAATCCCTGCTTCCCATGCTCAAACCACATCTGGACGGCATGAAGGTAAGCAAATCTTCTGAAAGCATTCAGGACAGACTTGACCGTGCCCTGCAAAAATGTGATTCCCTGGAAGAAAAACGAAAGGCCCTGAATGCATTCAAAGATCGCGAAATATTCCTCATAGATCTGGACCACATCCTGGATCCTGAGTCGGGTTTTATGGCCTTGTCCAGAAGGTTGACGGGGCTCGCGGAGACAATCGTGCGCACTTCAGTGAGTCTGATTTACCGGGACCTGGTGGAGCGATTTGGACGGCCAAAATCCGTGGCAGGCCTTGAAGTGAGGCATGCAGTTCTGGGGCTCGGCAAGCTCGGGGGAGCTGCTTTGGGATATGCCTCGGATATTGAATTGCTCCTGGTATACAGCGATAACGGGAAAACGGGCGGCAGTGGATCCATTGATAATGCGGTCTTTTTTGACAAGCTTGTTCGGGAAATGCTTGGATTCATAGAGGCGAAAAGAGACGGCATTTTTCGAATTGATCTCCGCCTGAGGCCCTATGGAAACGCGGGGCCCCTGGCGTCCAGCCTGGAAAATTTTTGTCGGTATTACGGGTCTGAAGGCTCCTCGCATTCCTATGAACGTTTGGCCCTTGTGAGGCTGAGGGCCGTGGGAGGCGACAGGGAGTTTGGCGCACGCCTTGAGCGGCTTAGGGATGAGATGGTTTATACGTTCCAAAGCCTTGACCTTTCGGAATTGCAGGATCTGCGGAGAAAACAGTACAGGGAGAAGGCCGGGGGAGGAAGGCTGAATGCCAAGTTCAGCCCGGGGGCACTGGTGGACCTGGAATACGGCATCCAGATCCTGCAGGTTAAGCATGGGCATACTATTCCCAGACTGAGGACACCCCTGTTGCACGAGGCGCTCTATGCCCTTGGGGATGCAGGTGTTCTTGAGCCGGAAGAGGCGGTCAGGCTGATTTCCGATTACAATTTTCTCAGAAAACTGATCAACGGCATGAGAATGTTACGGGGCTCGGCACGTGATCTTTTTCTGCCTGACCCGCTCTCTGAAGAATACCGGCATCTGGCGCGGAGAATGGGATACCGTCGTGGTGGCGCACTGGAACCCGCAGAGCAGCTCCGCATCGATTTTGAGACCCACACGGCATCTGTACGGGCTTTCACGGAACGTCATTTCGGCAGGGAAGCACTTCCCGGGCCGGGCACAGGCACCTTGGCAGACGTGATTCTTTCCCCCGCTCTTTCAAAAGAGATCCGGAACAGGATCCTTTCCAATGCCGGATTCAATAACCCGGAACGGGCCTACAGGAACCTTATGGGCCTTGCTGGAAATGGAAGCCGCCAGGAGACATTTGCCCGCCTGGCTGTACTTGCCCGCGATTTTCTCTCGAGGCAGCCGGAACCGGATATGGCCCTGAACAATTGGGAACGATTTGCGCGTGTCCTGCCGAGCCCTGAATTTCATTTTGGACTGCTGCTGTCACAACCCATGCGATTGGAAATTCTTCTGGGGATCTTCTCCGCGAGCCAATTTCTCTCTGATACCCTGGTCAGAAATCCTGAGTTTTTCGAATGGATTACCATGCCTGAAATCCTGCACAGGACGAGGAAAGTCGATGATATTGCGGGTGAACTGCGGAAGGCCGGGAAAACCACCACCGGTTACAATGAGTGGCTGAACAAGCTGAGGCGCTTGAGACGCCGCGAGATACTCCGCATCGGTACAAGGGATATCTGTCTGGGCGTGTCCACAAGAGAGGTAATGGGAGAGCTTTCAGCCGTTGCAGACGCAGTGGTGCAGGTTGCGATTGAAAAAATATGGGAAGACCTGGCAGGGGAGAACAAATCAGCATCCAGGGAAGAACTGGAAAGCAACTTCTGTGTGATGGCCCTGGGAAAACTGGGCGGAAATGAATTGAACTACAGTTCTGATATCGATCTTGTCGGCCTCTGCGAGTATCCGGAAGGCGCTTCCGCAGGCGGGCCCGGTAAAGCATTTTATAAGGAACATTTTTCAAAGGTCATGGAGAGAATCCTTTCGGATCTCTCGAAACACACGGAAGAAGGGTATGCTTACCGGGTGGACCTCCGTTTGAGGCCTTTTGGACGTTCCGGGGAATTGGTCCCGTCTCTCAGTGCACTGGAAAATTACTACTATTACGGCGCGTCACTGTGGGAGTTGCAGGCAGCCCTGAAAATGAGACCCATTGCTGGAAACCTGCACCTGGGACATCGTTTTATGGAAAAGATTGAAAAGGTATTGAAGACACCCAGAGAGATGAAGGACATTGCAGCTTCCATAGAAAGGTTGCGGCATGAGTCCGTCAGGGCCTCTTCGCGTGGTCTCGGTTCAGCCATAAACGTGAAGACGGGTGTCGGCGGGTTGCGGGATGTGGAGTTCCTGGTACAGGGGTTGCAGCTCACCTATGCGCACGAGAATCATTCCCTGATCCAGGGAAACACGCTGCTCGCCCTCGAGGCCCTTGGAGAGGGAAGATTTCTGCCGATGAACACAGTAGAAGAACTGAAAGCTGATTATCTTTTTCTGCGAAAGGTGGAACACTATCTCCAGATCCTTGAGGATCGACAGATTCATACCTTGCCGAAAGATGAGAAAGAAATGGATTTCCTGGCCAAGAGGATCTTGGGCATAGACCGGGACAGGACCCATTTCCTGGAGGAATTCGAATTGTGCAACGGGCGCATTCGAAACGCCTACGAGACCTATCTGATCCGGGCGAAACAATAGATCACAATCCTCATATATGATATGTTCGAACGTACGGATAATTCGCTGTCACCGCAACGATACAGCGTTCGCAGAGAATTTGCTTTTTTTCCTTTCCGCAGCACTTAGCCCGCATTTCTCACGGGCGATCTACTGTGGCGGCGGATGGCCCCATGGGGCTCCCCACCACCTCGCTACGAAGGTCCGAGAGAAAAGCGGTTTAGTAAAACCGGAAACTGTGAATGGTGAAAACAAATGAAAAAGGTACCGTCTGAGACATATGAAAAATACATTGCAGGTATTTCCGATATCAGCAGGGCTATCAGTTCCGATCTTTATCTGGAGGATATCCTGAAGCTGATCGTCATGGTGACGGCGAAGGTCACGGGGGTGGATATCTGTTCCATGTGGCTCATTGACAGGAACGAAAAGCCTGAGAGAATCCGACTGAAGGCCACCCAGGCCATAGACCCGGAGTACGTGCAGGACCGATCCCTGACCATGGACGAGGGCGTGGTCGGATACGTGGTGAGCAGGAATCATCCGCTTATTGTCGAAAATGTGCTTGAAGAACCGCGGTTCAAGGAAAAGGAGATGGCGAAGAAACTGGGGCTGGTGTCCATGCTCGGCGTGCCGCTCCAGGCCAAAGACGGCAAGGTAATCGGGGTGATCAATTGCTTTACCTCAGAGGCCCACGTGTTTTCCCAAACGGAGATAAATATGATTACAGCGGTTGCCAACCAGGCTGCAGTGGCGATCATGAACACCGAGCTGATGGTCCAGGCCAGGGTTATCCAGGAGGAACTGGAGACCCGAAAACTGGTGGAACGGGCCAAGGAGATCGTCATGCAGCGTCGCCATGTCAGTGGCGAAGAAGCCTACAGGTGGCTGCAACGAAAGAGCATGGATTCTCGCAAATCCATGCGCCAGATAGCCGAAGCCATCCTTATCTCTGAAGATCTGTAAAAGAGAGGAGAATCGTATGCAACATGACATCAGCTCGATAAAGGCAGCCGTTGTGCAGGCTGCGCCTGTCCTTTTCGACAAGGCCCGGACAACGGAAAAGGCATGCGGTTTGATCCGGGAGGCAGGAAGCAATGGCGCTGAAGTGGTCCTTCTGCCCGAGGCCTTCATCCCTGCATACCCCAGGGGATTGAGTTTCGGCATGGTGGTTGGTAGCAGGAGCGGAGAGGGCAGGTCCCTGTGGAAACGCTACTGGGACAACGCTGTTGAAGCCCCCGGACCCGAGGTGGAAGCCCTCGGCAAGGCCGCCAGGGAAGCGGGCGTCTACCTGGGCATCGGCGTCATAGAGCGGGATGGCGAGTACAGCCGGGGCACCCTGTACTGTACACTGCTGTACTTTGACCGTAAGGGCCGATTGATGGGCAAGCACAGAAAACTCAAACCCACCGGGGCCGAGCGGTTGATATGGGGAGAAGGGGATGGGAGTACCATGCCCGTCTTTTCAACGGATGCCGGGAAGATCGGCGGCCTCATCTGCTGGGAGAATTATATGCCCCTGGCCCGCATGGCCATGTACGGAAAGGGTGTTGAAATTTATATGGCGCCGACTGCGGACCACCGCAAAACATGGCAATCCACTATGCAGCATATCGCCTGTGAGGGGCGGTGCTTTGTGCTGGGCTGCAACCAGTTTGTCACGAAGGATATGTATCCGGCCGATCTGGAAACCTTGGAGGAGTTGGAAAACCAGCCCGACATCATGTGCCGGGGCGGAAGTGTTATTGTCTCGCCATTTGGGGAAGTCCTGGCAGGGCCGCTGTATGATCAGGAGGGGATCCTGTACGCGGACCTGGACTTTTCTGAAATCGCAAAAGGGAAACTGGACTTCGATGTGGTAGGCCACTACGCACGTCCGGATGTCTTCCGGCTTTCCGTGAACAGTGAGCGCCTCCCACCCGTTACCTATGAGGATAATAGGAACGTCTGATCTTTCAGGCTCCGCCAGAAAAGCATGCCGTTGCCGAGATTTGATCTGACATTTAGAGATGGCAATAACTTCGTATCGTAGTCGTTGCTTTTGGGGCATGTAAAAAGCGAAGGATTACCAATCAAATACTTCAAAACATCTA
>QMLQ01000063.1 GCA_003646815.1 Deltaproteobacteria bacterium
AGAATCTTTCTGGCCTTTTTTTCTGCTTCGGCCTGGGTATTTTCAATAAAGTCTGAAAATTTTTCCATATTATCGAAGTCTATTAGCGGAACCGCAGGTTGGCCTTGGTTGGACTTTTCAGGATCAATGCCAGCATCTTCAAAGTTGGCCTTGATTTTTTCCTTTTCCAGGTCCGCTTTTTTCCCCATGTTTTTTGCCAGCAACTTTTCTCCGACAAGAAGCGCTGTTTCATCGTTCTCCATGAGCTCCGCGAAGCCTGACTTTTCTCCTGGCGGGATGAGATCTTTTTCATTCAGGGAAAAGAGGTAACCTTTTTCCTTGTCCAATCTCTTTTCAAGGGCCTTTTGATAGTGCTCAAGGGGTTTTTCAACATCTGACAATCGTTCATAGGCAACAAGCAGATGGGTAATATCATCCGCATCGTCAGACAGGGCTTCAATGGTACCACGGCAGGTGATAATTCCTCTCTCCACATGGGGGAAAAGCCAGACCGTGTCAGGATGGAGCTTGATTTCTTTGAAGACCGGGTCCCCGTTCAATTTCTGATTAACGAAACAGCGAGAGCGGACGCCGGGCAGGACCCCGGTGAGGAGCTGCTTTTCCGGATGCATCCCTTCTATTTCAAAAGACTCACTTCCAGTAAAAAAACCATTTATCTGCTGATCAGCAGGTACCGTGTTGTAATAGGTCCAGTCCAGGTCTTCCGCAAGGCCCGGGAAACGTTCATTGAGCCATTTTTCATCGAACGTTCCTGCCTTGGAAGCCCGCTGGGGCCACATCATGTCAAGGGGAGCGAATCCCGCGGGATCGGGCCTGTCTTTGGGAGAAGTGATAAGTGTCTCCGGATTTTCAACATTGGGCAATGGCAGGAGTTCCTTCCCATTTCCAACTGGAACAGGATTTATCCCTTTGCCCAGTGGGTTCAGGGGAAATTCGGGGCCACCAAAACCATTTTCATAGGAAATATCCATGAGGGTTACAAGTTCCGGCTCAGTTATTTTGAAGAGTCCGGCAGGACCGCGTTTCCAGTAACGGTTGCCAAATACATAAAGAGTCTTGTCAATTTCCCCCAATTTAATGCGCACTTTCCCGCCTGGGACAGGCTGGCCGCCCGGTGAGAAAAACTTGCCGGTGAGGACAACCTCGCCCCTGGGCTTGGGCATGCCAAGGTCGAGAATGGATTCTTTTCCCAATTCCTGGGCCGCAAGTTTCCACATTTCAATTTCTGAGAGCAGGTGCCCGGGAGGGGTAAAGGTGAAAAAGCTGAAAACGGTTACGACAAAAAATGACCTGTTGTCATTGTCAAAGGTCTTGTAAAGAACCCCTTGTTTTAGCGGTTTGATGACTTTCATTTATTCTTTTCTCATACGTTCTTACTTTTTGGCAGGTGTTCCTTCGGCACCGGCAAAGATGGCAGCTTCCATATCAATGTTGGAAAAATTGGCACCTTCAAGAACGGCTCTCACGAACATGGCATCGGTGGCCTTGGCGCCGGACAAATTCGCCCCGCTGAGGTCGCATTCAAGAAAGCGGACCTTTGCGGCACTCACTTTCTCCAGATCGGCATTTATAAACACCGCGCGCGTGCAATCGGCCTCGTCCATGAGAGATTCTTTCATGACAGCGCCGGTCAGATCAGCCTGGACAAGGACTGCACTGGTAAGGTCCGCCCTCTTGAGATCTGCACCGATCAGTTTGGCCTGGCCCAGGCATGCCTCTGAAAGCTTGGCGGAGGGAAGAAATGCCTTCGTGAAATCGGTCCTTACCAGGACGCATCTGGTAAAATCGGCTCCCCGAAGATCAGCCCCCGAAAAATTCGCCCCTTCCAGGAAAGCCTCCCTGAAGTCAATGCCCCGTAAATCCATGTCGGACAGGTCGATGCCTGAAAAATCTTTTCCGGAAAAGCTCTCTCCCTTTTCGTATCCGGACAGAACTGTTTCCTTCATCCGTATTTTCTCTTCCTCAGTGGGAAGGATAATAGGGGGAAAGGCATAACCATATTTGCGGTAGGCATCGTTGTAGTTCTGTTCCGCCCTCCGGATTGCTTCTTCAATTTCAGGATTGTTCATCCCTGCAGCCCGTATTTTTTTTATGGTTTCATCCGCTGAAAATTTGGGCATTCCCGTCGCCTTGTCGACTGCCCCGGAAGCGGTGACGACCTTCTCGCTGTCCATTACTGGAATCCCTCCTCAATAAGTGATCACACCTTGATCATCTCTGATGCTGGCGAACTGGAAAAGTGTATCTAAATGCTTCATACAATGTTCCATAATGTTGAAATAGATTGTTTTACACCGGCGGTGTCCAGTTCAAATGTCTTGTTCTTAATTTCTCCACTGGCTTCATTCCATACTCTGGGTCCTGCATTTAGTTCTATGCTGGCGGAGGCATTGATCGACATTTTTGCGCCAAGAGTCAGTTCAAAAAAACCACCTATTTTTATATCCGATTTGAGGCCCACAAAAATTTCGCTCGCGCCAGCAACGGAAATGGATGATTTGGCCCCGACAAAGACTTCGCTTTTTCCCCCGACATATATTTCGCTCACCGCGGCGATGGTTATCTGGCTCTTTGTACCGACCCAGATACTCGTGTTCCCGGCAATGCCGGTAATATCCAACGAGCCTACATAGAGTTGCCTTTCACCGGCCACTTTCGTCTGTTCACTTTTCCCAATGGCGGTGAGTTTGAACCCGGACATATTGACGATATCCACATTCCCGGTCGTGGTTGATTTCTTGTTGGAAAGGTTCTTACTTTCTGAGTTGCCAAAGGTTGTGTGCTCTCTGTCCCCCTGGGTTTTTACTTGTACTTTGCCCTTGAAGTGGTGATCCGTGTCTCCTCCCACTTCAAGTGACTGTTTTTTCTCAACCTTAGTCTTTTGATTTGCTTTGGTGGAAATTTCAATGCCGGAAGGCCCCCCGGAGTCCGGAGCTCCGATACGGACAAAGGTGGAGTCAGTGGGAGATTGAAATTTCATAAGCTGCTTGCCTGCTTTGTCCTCCGTATGAATCTGATTGCCGCCGCCGGTTTTGATCATGCACAGCGTGTTGGTATTTGAGTTGACCGGGCTGGCAGTGTCTGGATTGGGGACGGAACCGGCGATGACCGGCCTGTCCGGGTCCCCGTTCACAAATGACAGGAGAACCTCGGTGTTGCCATGCAATGGGAAGTGCATCCCATAATCTCGGCCGGAATACGGTTGAGCCATGCGTACCCACCGGGATGCCTTGCCGGTACCCCGGTCACTCTGGTCAAAAAACAATCTGACTTTGTATCGCCCTTGGTCGTCAATTTCAGCATACTGATCGTCGGTGGCTTCCACCTTCGCATTCATGGTACCATAGAATCGCGGTCTTGGTGTCCTACGTTCCGGTCTGAACTGAAGATCAGCGGGTATGCAGGAAAATCTATTGATGTAGGTGAGTTCCGCATCCCCTTCGGAAGAACTATGATCCGCTCCCAGAAGGGCCAGTGCCTGGTCGCCTTCATGCTCAACTTCAGTTATGAGAAGCCGCTGATTATAAGCATCCCGATAGTGCTCGGCCAATTCAAAAACAAAGCCTGAACAGAGGGTTGGGGCAGTACTCTCACCGCTGAAGATTTTTTCCCTGCACAGGATTTCCTGGGCTCGAATAGCAGCGAGCGCGTTCCCCTGTTCAGGTGTTTTGAAGTGCTCACCATAGGAATAAACATTGCCGCGACCCTGAGAGTCGACTTGCGCCTCCCCGCGAAGTTCGAGATCAGGCCTCCGGTAATTGTAGTCCCTCAGAATAACCTTTTGGGGGAGCATTTTCTGGCGGCAAAGCAGCTCTGTCACTACTTCCTCTTCCCGGGCCCGCAGGCTTGAGGGAGGGCGGTATTCAATGGTACTGGTATCGGGGATATTTTGGTGGCTGGTGGAGTCGTCCGTTATGATAAGCTTTTCAAACTCTTCTGTTTGCTGGAAATAATAATAGATGCCCTCACGTTCCATCCAACGGGAGATGAAATTAAAGTCTGTTTCACCGAACTGGCAAATGTACTCCCACTGGGGGTAGGTCGCCGTCAGTTGCAATCCGTAATCATCGGTGGTCAGACCGGTCTGCTGCAGGATTTCTCTGATAATATCGGGCACTGTCTTATCGAGAAAGAGCTGGTTTTCGCGGTACAGATCGGCATGCCAGACCCGTGGAACCAGAACAACCCGGTAGAAAACCCGGTCAGCATCCTCGTGAAGCTGTTCAAACAGCGAGGGTATTCCATGGATGACTCTGTCATCACCATCATTGCGGATGATCGTCAGCGTGGCAGGGTTTCGAAGGACGGCCCGCAGGTCAATTTCAGGATCATCCGAGACCAGCGTGATGTCAAACTCGTAAAGCCTGGATATGCCTTCCATGCCCCTGAATCGCACAACTTCAAAGGTATCTCTTTCCGTCGCCTGGGAAACGAAGGTGAATCTTGTCGTGGCTCGAGTCATCTTATCCTCCTTGGAAACTGATGTCAAAACCGCCGTTTTCGGCCACATCCAGTGTTATTTGCGCGGGCAGAGCCTCCTCGCTCATTCGGGCGAGGATGTCCCGCGACAGTTGCGGGAGGATGGTCCCGTTCATGATGTGGTCGATGTTGCGCGCCCCGGTCTCCACTTCAGTACACCGCGCCGCGATCTGTTCCACGACAGCAGGTGAATAGCTGAGTTTGGTTTTGTGGGTTTCTTCCATTCTCTTCACGAGTTTGTTCAGTTTCAGTACCACGATGTCTTTGAGGATATCGGGCGGAAGCGTCATGAAGGGAACAATGGTCATCCGGGCGAGGAGAGCGGGCTTGAAGTGGTTGCTGAGGATGGGCCTGATAGCGGCCGTGATGGTATCTATGGGCGGCCGTTCCTCCCCACCACACAGCTCGGTAATTACGTCTGACGCCAGATTACTGGTAAGGAAGAGGACCGTGTTTTTGAAATCGATGACTCGGCCTTCTCCGTCGGACAGCGATCCCTTGTCAAAAACCTGGTAAAAGAGATTCAGGACCTCAAGGTGTGCTTTTTCCACCTCGTCGAGCAGAACAAGCGAGTATGGCCGCTGGCGGACTCCTTCGGTGAGGATGCCTCCTTCTCCGTAGCCCACATAGCCGGGCGGGGATCCAATGAGCCTGCTCACCGTGTGCCGCTCCTGGAACTCGCTCATGTTTATGGTCACCATAAAGCGCTCTCCGCCGAAAAGGAGATCCGCCAGGGCGAGGGCGGTTTCGGTTTTCCCTACTCCGCTTGGCCCCACCAGGAGAAAGACCCCCATGGGCTGGGCAGGGTCCTTGAGCCCGGCTTTTGACGCCTTGATCACCTGGGTAATGCTTTCAATTGCGTGGTCCTGTCCCTTGATCCGCTCCTGGAGATTGGTTTCCAGGTTGACCACATTCCTGGCCTCTTCCCGCATGACTTTCCCCAAGGGAATGCCGGTCCAGTCCGAGACCACCTTGGAAACCATGTCGGGATCCACCTCAATGCGTACGAGCGGGGCATCACCCTGGACGGCTTCCAGTTCCTTGGCCAGTTTCTCCATTTCCCCCCGGAGGTTGCCCCTCTCTGTTTCGGGTGGTTGTTCAGATCCCGCTTCTCCCCGGATTGCATCCCGCAGTTCAATGATTTTCTGGACAAGTTCCTTTTCCTTAAGCCAGCGTTCTTTGAGTGTGCCCAACTCTTCATTGATAGTGGTGAGAAGGTTCTCAATTTCAGCGAGCCGTTCATCGTCCACCTGGAACCCGTGCTCCTTGTCCCGCTGGAGGGCGGATTTTTCCCGTTCCAGGGCCTGGATGGAACGCTCCCTGTCTTCAATGATATCAGGCTTTGCAGTCAGAAGGATCTTGACCCGTGCGGCACTGGTGTCCAGCAAGTCAACGGCCTTGTCCGGGAGCTGGCGGCCTGAGATGTACCGGCTCGAAAGCTCTGCGGCGGCCTCCACCGCATCATCACGGACCACCACACCATGGGCGTCTTCGTATTTCTCTTTAAGTCCCCTGAGGATCAGGGCTGCCGTTTCAACGGAAGGCTCATCCAGTTTCACCGGCTGAAAGCGTCTCGCCAGGGCCGCGTCTTTTTCAAAATATTTCTTGTATTCCGACCAGGTGGTGGCCGCGATAGTCCTGAGCTCACCACGCGCGAGGGCGGGCTTCAGCAGATTTGCGGCGTCGCTTCCACCGGCCGAACCTCCGGCCCCGATGAGAGTATGGGCCTCGTCAATGAAGAGGATGATAGGTTTCGGGGAGGCCTTGACCTCATTAATGACTGATTTGAGCCGGTTTTCAAACTCTCCCTTTACTCCCGCGCCTGCCTGGAGAAGACCCATATCAAGCCCCACAATGGAGACATCACGAAGAAGATCCGGGACATCCCCTTCAACAACGCGCAGGGCGAGGCCTTCCACGACCGCGGTTTTGCCCACTCCCGCTTCACCGACAACGATGGGGTTGTTTTTTCTCCGCCGGGCAAGGATATCGATCATCTGGCGGATTTCCCTGTCCCGGCCGAATACCGGGTCAATTTCCCCTGCACCGGCTTTTCCAGTAAAGTCGACACAGAATCGCGCAAGGGCGGTGCCATCACCCGGCGCTGCGCTCTCCCGCTCGGGTTGTTCTCCTGCCGCAGGCTGTTCAATGGATTTCGCGATAATCTCGTGGAATTGAGAGAGAACGGTGTCACGACTGAGGGGATTGAGAAGGTCCACGTAATAGCCGGTGGCGAACTGTGTCGGTTTGTTGAGAAAGGCTGCCAGGATTCCACCGGAACGGATCCTGCTTTCTCCGAGGTCCACAGAACTCGCAAGCCATGCCTCCTGGAAGAGTTCCATGAGCAGGGGCGAAAAAACCGGTTTGGCCGCATTTCCAGTGCGAAAATCCTCAATAGTCTGGTCAATGGCCTTTTTGACCTTGCCCGCATCGATATCAAATTGACGGAAGATCAGGGGCAGATCAGACTGGGGTTCCTCCAGGAGTTTTGTGAGAAAGTGTTCAATGGTAACTTCATAGTGCGTTCGCGAGACACACAATCCTGCGGCCGACTCCAGGCAGCGGGTGCAGTACTGGTTCAGACGATTCAACAGGGCCTTGATATCTACGCTTACCATTTTATGCTCCTTTGTTACTTTTTTGGGGTTGAAAAATAACGGTTGTTTTTTCCCGGTACTGCTCTGAAAACATCCACGTATTCCAGCCGAGATGTGCCCATTGCGGCCCGCCCAGACATGCTGTTTGTACTTCACCGGCCTCCACGGTGATCTCAAGGTCGTATTCCAGCGGCGCAGCAAGATAAAAATCAGTCAGGAAGGTGAGCAGGCGGTGCTTCTCGCTTCCCGGGAGGAGTTCCTGAAATCCTTCTCCCGAAACAGGACCGATCCTGAGTCGAAATTTTCCTGTCCGGTCAAGGAGTTCTTCACCGATAAAGCTATCCAGGCCAAGCAAGGCCCCGGAGGATCCGATGCAGCATCTCTGGTCTTCAGGGACCTTGGCCATCCGGGGGAGGCAGGGAAGAACATCTATGGGAAATCCTCCCATCGCGTCTCTGAGCAAGGTCCGGAGGCCCAGGGCCGAGCGGGGGTGCTGAAGGACAAGGCCCAGGTACCGGATGAAGCGATGACGGTCAGGGACTTGCTTTCTTACCCCTTCACTTCCCATTCCCAGGAGACAGAAGAGCTTCCGGGTCTGGTTCGGGTCTTCCTCCTCGACCACCTGCAGACAGAGACGGTATTTTGTCCAGCAGCGAAAAAGGAGGTGGTAGAGATGCCTGTTCAGGATGTCGAGGAAATCCCGGGTAACTTTTTCGTCTTCGGCAGCTTCTGCCAGGAGTTCTTCGGTATAAAAAGTGGGCAGCGGTGAAGAGGTGCCATAGAGACCGAGAAATGTGGCGGTGACAAGGAATCCCTCGTCTTCTTCGGAAACAGGTTCAATTCTTGCCACATCCGCTGCAGGAAACGCGAGGGACAGTTCCGGTCGCACTGCTATCCTGACATCTCTCCTGGAATCTGCCCCATCTTCATTGGAGCGTTTCTTTTCCAGGAACCGAAGCAGGCGCATGATCTGGAAAAAAGAAAAACTCTGGGGCCTGGTCAGAATTTCCCTTTTTACGTCAGCGTATGATTCCCCAGCCTTGGCGGCCATAGGAATGTCTCTCCTTTGATGGTTTCATGGATGCTCAAACGCGTATAGGTATTAATAGTCGCGTAAGCACCGAGAAAATGGTCCAGTACAGAGCCGAAAAGAAACAGATCTCCGGGGCCTGTAAAATGGTCCTGCCGTATTTCCAGATCAATTTCCTGCCCCCGTATGATGGCCCCGTTCACAATACGGTCTTTCTGGGCAGCTTTCACTGCCTCGATGCCGTTTATCCTCTTCTGGTTGGCAAGGACTGCAGGGCGATCCCGGCTTTCGGAAAAGACATAGAGTTCCAGGAGTGCCTTCAGATTTTCAGTGGTTGTGAGGGACAAAAAGTTGAGAGAAAGATGCCCCAGTAATTGCCAGAGAAGGTCCGTTCCCAAGGGAGGGAGAACATTCGGAGTCACCGGCCTGATATCCCGAAAGGTCACAAACTCGGGAGAGCTGCTCGTAGGCTCGCAAATGTCACCCGGTTGAAGGTCTTCCGGAAGCGCACCGTTCGTGCAGAGCAGTTCGGTGGAAAGGGTTTCGGTCTTGGGTGTGTTTCCCTGGGGAGGATAGGCGATGGAAAGGAAGACGTCTATGCCTTCCGTAATGGCAGCCTTTCTCAGCTTTACGTGATAAATTGAGAAATTTTTCTGTCGTTTTTGAAACAGATCAAAAGGGAGGTAAGTTCTCTCCTCGGCGGTTCCCTGCACATATCCCACCACCTTTTTAATGGAGTACACCTGGTGATGGTCGGCCTTAGTCCCTGACGGCCTCACGAGGTAATCTGTCTTCCGGTGGTCAAGACGAATGGGATCGGCCTCGTGGGGAAAGATATTGACTACAGGGGTTGCATAGAGCATAAAACTCCCTTTCCTGACCCGGGGAAAAGGGATGGATGGTTTGTCGAGCTCGAACTCGATTTCAACGCGGGATCCATTACCCCTCTTTGTCCATTTTTCCCAGCCCGTAAGGTCAAGAAAAAGGAATTTTTCAGGCAGGATAAAATATTCCTGCAGGATCCGGTACCCGGGAAAAGAATTGGAAGGGTAGGGAATTAACCCTTCGTCAAGGGCAAAGCCGGCCGGCCGGAGAGCCTGCGGTCCCAGGGAGACGGGCTGCCCTCCATCGGGAGAACTGAATGTGATTTTCCGGGTATGTTGTTGCAGAATCATGAAGAGGTCTGCAGCGGCAGTAAAACTGTCTGAGAGGAATAGCCTGAGGGTGCCGGGTTGCCACTCTTCGAGGTTCAGGCCGTTCAGTTCCAACATGAGCCGGATCGCAGGGGGACGGCCGGCGGATTTATCAAGGGTAGCATCCACAAGGGTCACGGGATGGATATCAAGATCGTACACGGTCTTGAAAGTGCAGGGAGTACCCTCTATAGGGACGGAGTTGAGAAAAATGCCGGCGGGGATGTTCATAGACTGCTTCAGGGTTGGTTTTGGTTCAAAAGCGACGATCGTAGCAGCTGGAATGGGGCGCAGGTAATGGGGCCAGATCATTTGGACGAGTTCGTGGACGATCTCGGGGAACTCGTCATCGAGCTTTTCCCGCAGGAGCGCCGTCAGAAAGGCCACGCCTTCCAGGAGCCGTTCAACATCCGGATCGGCCGCCGCTCCGCTGAGCATGGGGGCTACTGCGGGGTGGGCCTCGGAAAATGCCTGACCGAGGTCCCTGAGATTATCGAGTTCCTGCTGGAAGTAGCGGCTAAACATAATTACTCAATGAACCTTTCTTCAGCGCTTTATCCGTATTTTCCCATCGGATCCCACAATACTCTCAAAACGCACCGGATCCCTGTATCCTTCAGATTCGAGTTTCGCGACGATCTGAAAACGCAGGGAAAGGGGGTCTTCATCGTCCGGCACAAAGCGGACCCGGAGGCCGCTCAAACGCGGTTCAAATTTTTGGATCGTTTGCCGGATCGCCCGCTCAAAGATCCTGAGAGAATCAGGATAATCCAGGTGTAATTCCGTGAAATCAGGTAAACCAAAATCGTCGGCTATGGGAACACTGCCCTGTCTTGTGTTGAGGATTTGCTGGAGGTGGCGCAGTACTGAATCAATGATTTCCTTTGGATCCTCTTTCCTGCGGATGCCCGGGTCTTTCTGCCGCGCCCGAATTCTTTCAAGGAGCCTGTCTTTTGCCATTGGGCCTCAACACTGATCCGATGAAGTGTTTCTTTTTGTAAGCCATTTTGCCAAAAGCATCACACCGGCAGGTCATCAGGTGGAGCAAGAGTGACGAAGAAGCTTCGCCATTCGAGCACTTAGCACTATTCCGCTCGCAGTGTCCTGAAACAACCTGCCAGGTGTTTTGCAGGTGCTTTTTTGCGCAAATGAAGAGCACGCGCGAAAAAACACCAATGATCTTCCATAGGGACGAATTGAGGCCTACGTTCTTTCCGACCAATGGTCAATGTGTTCGACCCCATCCGGTTCGTAGGTCCAGCGGACATAGCCGAACACAAAGCTGACTTCCTCGGTGGGAGGTTCATTGGCCGAGGCCGGGTCAATCACATCCGGGCTTACCCTGGTAATAGAGGCGATCCTGCCTTCCTGGATTTCGATGGTGAAGAAATGTTCGGTAGTCCCGTCCCCGGCAGGATTGGGTCGGTAGAACTTGAACTCACCCTCTACGGCCTCATTGTTGACGAGGGCTTTGGCCAGGAGCGGAGAGCTTTTATCAATGCGCTTGGTAATCCTTATGGGCTCATAGGTCCTTTCCCCCGAGGCAACTCCCGATGAAGCTTCCCGTGCCGTGCGCACGGAATCACTGAATGAAAGACATTCAATGGACTCTTCCCGGCCCATGGATGTAATGCTTGAATCTCCCTTTATGTCCTGCCCGTTCGCTTTCAGAAAAAGATGTACTGTCATTGCCATAGTCTAGTTCCTCCTTTCAGTTCCCCGTGTTTTATGAAATTATTGTTTTGTTGCCAGGACGTTATTCCTTATCCAGTTTTCCAACCAGAGACAGGGTGAAGAAGGCGCCCATGTATTTAAAATGGGGCCTGACCTTGAGCCCGACCTTATACCACCCGGGCTCCCCTTCCACGTCTTCCACGGTTACCTGCGCCTGCCGCAGGGGCCGTCTGCTCCTGACCTCGGGAGCCGGATTGTCCATGTTGACCACGTACTGGGTAATCCATGTATTGAGTTCCCTTTCGAGATCTGTCCGCTCCTTCCAGGTGCCGATGTTTTCACGCTGGATGACTTTCAGGTAGTGGGCCATTCGATTGATCACAAACATGTACGGCAACTGGAGGCCCAGCTTATAATTGAGTTCGGCCTCTTTGCCTTCCTTGCTGATGCCGAAAAATTTCGGCTTCTGCACGGAGTTGGCAGAGAAAAAAGCGGCATTGTCGCTTCCCTTTCGCATGGTGAGTGCAATAAACCCTTCCTCAGCCAGTTCGTATTCTCTCCTTTCAGAGATGAGCACCTCGGTAGGGATTTTTGTTTGGATGGCACCCATGGCTTCGAACTGATGCAGGGGGAGATCCTCCACTGCGCCTCCTCCCTTGGGCCCGATGATGTTGGCGCACCACCGGTATTTGGCAAAACTGTCGGTCAGCCTGCTGGCAAAGGTGAAGGCTGTGTTTCCCCAAAGATAGTGCTCATGGTTTGCGGAGACGTCTTCCTGGTAGTTAAAGGCCTTTACCGGTTGGGTATCGGGACCATAGGGAAGACGAAGGAGAAACCGGGGAAGGGTGAGCGCCACGTACCTGGCGTCTTCAGATTCCCTGAAGGACTGCCACTTGGTGTACTGGGGTCCTTCAAAAATGGACTTGAGGTCCTTGAGATCGGGGAGGCCGTTGAAACTGTCCAGCCCGAACATCTGCGGTCCGGCAGCGGCAATAAACGGCGCGTGGGCCATGCTCGCCACACTGCCCACGTACTGGAGCAGTTTTATATCCTGCGGGCCGAAACCGAAGTCGTAGTTGCCCACCATGGCCGCGTACGGCTGGCCGCCGAACTGCCCGTACTCTGCCGTATACACTGTCTTGTAAAGGCCGGATTTGGGCACTTCGGGGGCATCTTCAAAATCGTCCAGCAGGTCTTCTTTGGAAATATTTACCACTTCCAGCTTGATGTTTTCCCTGAAGTCGGTTCGGTCCACCAGGAATTTCAGGGAGCGCCATGCAGATTCCAGTTTCTGCACTTCAGGGTGATGCAGGATCGCATCAAGCTGGAGGCTCAGTTTCTTGTCGATTTCGGCAATCATGTCATCGACCACCGCCTTGGAGATCTTCGGTACTTCTCTCCCCGGTTCAAGAAGCTGGGCAATCAATGCCTCCACACCCTTTTTAGTTACATCATAGGCTTCATCCGTCGGTTGGAGTTTCGTGGCATGGACAATTTCGTCCAAAATTGAAAGCTCTTCCGTTGTTTTTTCAGCAGAAGCAGCCTGTTTCTCTTCCTCAGCCATAAAATCACCTCCTCAATTCATCTATTTATCTTCCACACCCAGTTCTTTCAAGAGTTTTTCCCGCGCGTCTTCATCTTTGACCAGTTCCTGGATCTTTTTCCGAAAGGCGGGAATGTTGCTCAGCGGGCCTTTCAGGGACCCGAGGGCTTCCCTCAGTTCCATGAGGCGATTTAACTCCGGCGTGTTCTTGGCAACTGATTCAGGTCCAAAGTCTTTCAGGGATTCGAACTTGAGGGAGACGTTCATATCTTCGTCAGGCTCACCGGAGATCTTATTTGGAACCGTCACGTCAATTTGAATATTCTGGGCCTTGAGCACTTCATTGAAGTTGTCTTTATCAATATTGATGGGTTCCCTTTCCTCCACAAGGCGGTCATCCGGTTTCCCGGTAAAGTCGCCCATGACGAGGACCTTGAGAGGAAGTTCTACCTCTTCCTGGGCGTCACCCGTTGCCGGGCGATAGACAATGTTTACCCTTTCCCTTGGTGCAACCGATGCTTCTTTGGCCATAATTCCCTCCTTTGTTCGAATTGTTGTTCAATTCCTACCATGGAACCGGAAAAGTAGCAATACGGAATACTCCTTGAGTGCACACTACTTTTTCACCAGACGTAAAGCCTCACGAGGATCGAGCCTTGAGATACGGAAGAGTATCTTGTTTGCCTGCTGTTTTGATGACTCGCTTGTATCAGCCTCAAACCCCGCATAGACTGTTTTCAGCGCCTTGACGGCAAGGGTGCTGTCCCACTCTTCGAGCCGGTAGGTATCCAGGATATCCAGGATATCCTCCAGATGGGGGACCACAAGCCCTGTTTTCTTGGTACGGATCAATACTTCTGAGAGGGCCATTCGCCAGCGGAGCTTCTCCCTGGGGGAAACGCTGTTTTGAAGGCCCTGCTGCAGAATTTGTATTGCTCCGGGGGCCTTCTTTTTCCTGGCCAATGCCATAGCTTCCTGAATGGCCTGTTCCTGTGCTTCATTCTTTCCATCAGATCCAGCAGAGCTGATGGAGCCCGCCGGTTCATCACCGCCGTTGGAGCCAAGACCGATACTTGCGATCCACTGACGGGTGTCATTGTCAGCCAGAGGCATTCCGTCTGAAAAAGAAAGCTGTGGCAGTTCTGGAAAGCGATGAAGGAGAAGCCCTGTTTCCTGGTTAACCGCGTTCTGTGCTTCCTGGTATTGGTCGCCCATGTTGGTGAGCCCTTCCCAGGTGAAACGATTCAGATCAAGCCAGAAAATCGACTGGAGAAGGGTTGTTTCCGCCAGTTTCACCAGGCCCTCCCAGTTCGCTGCTTCTCTGAGAGAATTCAGATCCGCGAGAATCTGCGGTGCCGGCGGGGGAATCATGGTCTTGCCGTCCGAGGCAGGGGGAGAGGATGCTACCGATGCCCAGGCAGCAAAGCGGGTCCACCGGTAAGGCGCAGGATTGCCAATGTCTGAATCCCTGAGATGGAGAGCGGCCTTCCGAATGTTCTGGAGCCCGGCCCGGAATACCTTCTGGGCA